>JBJOJU010000327.1:0-6342 GCA_046046485.1 Chloroflexota bacterium
CAACAACGCAATAGGCGTCGCCGGTATCGCCAATGGCGCAAAGCTGATGGTCGGCCGTGTGCTCGGTGCCGGCGGCGGGTACTCGACCGACATCGCCGACGCGATTCGCTGGTCGGCACGCCTGTCGGTCACCGGCGTCCCGCTGGTCGCCAAACGGGCCAATGTCATCAACATGAGTCTGGGCGGCAGCTCCTTCACCTGCCCGTCGGTGTTTTCGACTGCAATCGCCGATGCGACCGCTGCCGGCACGATGGTGGTCGTCGCCGCCGGCAACAGCGGCACCGACGCGCAGAATGCAACGCCGGCCAATTGTACCCAGGCCGTCACGGTGGCTTCGACCGGCCCGACTGGTGGCAAGGCCTCGTACAGCAACTATGGTGCCGTCGTCGACATCGCTGCCCCGGGCGGCAACAGCGGCGATTGGTTCACCTACCCGCTCGCCGATGCGACGATCCGTTCGACCCTCTGGAGCGGCCAGACGACCCTCGCTTCGGGCAGCGCGACCTATGCCAACTACCAGGGCACCAGCATGGCGGCGCCACACGTCGCCGGTGTGGCAGCACTGTTGTACGGCATCAAACCCAGTGCGACTGTCGCCGAGATCCTGGCGGTGATGCGCGGCAACGTGACCACCTTCCCGTTGACGACGTGCAACACTTCGAATTGTGGCACCGGCATCTTGAATGCCGGCAAGGCCGCAGATGCCCTGCAACGCTCGATCGCCACGCTGACCCCCAGTGCGGTGGTGACGCCGTCGGCGACCTATACCGCGTCGGCGACAGCGACCCCGTCGAACACCGCGACCGCGACCAACACCCGCACCGCCACGCCGGTGCCCAGTGCCACCACTACCCCGACGTCGTCGCCCATCCCCACCGAGACGCAGACGCCGACTCAGTCGTTGACGCCGTCGCAGACCCTCACGCCGTCGGAAACACTGACGCCGTCGAACACCGCGATACCTTCGATCACGCGGACGCCGACACAGGTCTTGCGCTTCGAAATGAACCTCTATGAATCGTTCGACGCGACCTCGTCGTTCTCACGCGGGCGGCACAGCAACGTCGGTGCCAAGCTGCGCTGCCGCTACCCGGCCCGCACCTGTATCGCCGAGGTCGCAGACGGCGTCCAGAATGCCGGCGGGCACATCGCGAGCACCAACACCACCACATTGCAGAGCTCGACCGCACTCGGGTTTGGTCGCGGCCCGTCGATCTTCGCCAGCATCTGGGTCCGTACCGCAGAAGACGGGACCATCATCTCGGCACCGCACGCCCGCTCCACTTTCACGATGAAGATCGACGGCGGCTACCCCGTCTGCAGCCTCTCGGCAGGCCGTGTGACGACCACGACGACCGGCGCTACCCAAATCAGCGACAGCAAGTGGCACCAAGTCGGCTGTCTGGTCACCCCGGGCAGTACCAGCGGGTTGGCTCTGTATGTCGACGGTCTAGCGACCGGTACCGCAGGGGCTGCCCGCTCGATTATCTTCCCCACTGTCTGGATGGTCGGTTCGAACGGTCGTTCGTATGCCAACATCGACATCGACGAGATGGTCGTCGCGTCAGGGCGGATCACCGCTGCGACGATAGCTGCGCTCTACAACCAACAGGCACCGGTCGGGGCTATCTTGCTGCCGACGATCACCTCGACCCCCTCCAAGACGCCGCCGCCCACCAAGACCGCGTCGTTCACCCGCACGGCGACCGCCACACGGACGGCGACGGCCACTGCCACCGGTACGGCACTACCCACCGAGACTTTCGTTGTCCCGCCCACGGCGACGCCGGCCCCCGGCGACGTGGTGAACGCCGACTTCGAACAGGGCCGCATCGGCTGGACCGAAGGCTCGAGCAACACGCCGGGTTCGGCGAGCATCTCAGCCTGGGGCGGCTTCCCCGACTGGTTCGGGTCGATCTTCGCCTGGATCGGTGGCATGCCCAACGAAACCGCATATATCTCACAGACTATCACCGTCCCCGTCGGAGCCCCGATTCTGCAGATCCACCAGGGGATGGCGTCGTACGAACGCAGCTGTACCACCAGCCGCGACAAGGCCCGCTTCATAATCGACGGTGTCACGGTCCGTGAGTGGACGCTGTGTAACCGCCCGCGCTGGGGCACGATCGCCGAATACGACACCCTCGAATTCGACCTGCGCGCCTATGTCGGCCAGAATGTGACCTTCAAGTTCGAAACCGAGAACGACGCGTACAACCCGAGCTCGTGGTACCTCGACACGGTCCACTTCGTGCCCTCGGCAGCTGCGACCGCCATCCGCAACGGCGATTTCGAAACCCGTGGTGACGGCAGCTGGTACGAAAACAGCAAGGAGTACGGCGCACAGGCTGGCCAGATGATCCGCGGCGGCGTGGCCAAACTCGGGGTGTACCTCGACGACAGCATGCGTCTCTCGTCGCGCCGCGTCGGTCAGTACGTCGACGTTCCCGCCGGCACACAGTCGCTCACATTCGGCATCGCCACGCGCACCGTCGAGTTCTGCGGCTCGTATTACGACGTCCTCAACATCGAAGTGGACGAAACCGTGGTCGGCCGTATCGACATCTGCAAACTGACCCGCAACGGCACCTGGAGCGTCGATATGGCTCCCTATGTGGGCAAACGCGTCAACGTCGCGTTCTCGTTTGTCACCGACGCATCGCTCACGGGTGAGGTCGTGCTCGACAACGTCACGCTCTCGACCAGCCCGGCCGGTGCAATCGCCGCACCTCTCGTGAGCCTGCTCCCGCCCAAGACCGTGATCGGCACCATGCAGTTCGTCAAATAGCCGACTGCAAACCACCCCCGGCACACAGTGCCGGGGGTGGTTTTTTACGCGCTGCGTGGTTGCGCACACGAGTGCGCTGGGCCGTCGGTGCAACGTGGACAGCCGGCTGGCGCGCGTGTCGACGAGGGGAGCGCAGGCGGTGCGTCAGCGTGAATCGGCAGTGTCTCTCGAATGCCACGCGCACTCTCGCAACCGGAGCGGCGCCGTTGGTTGCGTGCCGCTGGTGAACGCTCAGCTGATCCGCAGCACAAAAGAATACCACCTGCGCACACGTGTGCGCAGGTGGTGTCAGGCAGAAGCGTCAGGGTGAGACTAGTCGGTCGCCGGCAGTTCGTTGAGGTATTGCTGACACTGGACGAACAGGTCATTGACCTCGGGGATCTCGGTGCCGGCGCTGTGGGCTTTGTCGGCCAGTCGGTACGGGTCGATGCAGGCTTGGATGTATTGTTGGGCGAGCACCGTCAAGTAGTCGCGCAGCGCGGGGTCGTCGGTGGTGAGCAAAACGGGGTCAATGGCGGTGTTGATCTGCGATTCGAGGTCGAGGAGAATGTTGAGGGTCGGCTCGATGTAGTTCGACCAGTTGACCTCGTCGACGGGGCCGGGCGCCACAAATGGCTGTGCGCGCAGCGCTTCGTCCATCAGCTGCCGCGACAGGTTGATGGCATCGGTGCGCACCTGGGCAGCGTCGACACCGGTGCCAAACGGATCGCTGTCGGGGGTTGGCTGCATTGGCAGCGCGGCGTCGAGCGTGGCCGTCGGTTCGGCAGACGCGGGTGTGGGTTCGTCGGCAGGCGGAGTCGCCGCGGGGTCAGTCGGTGGGACGACGGCTGCAGGCTCATCGGCGGGTGCATCGGTCGCAGGCGACGGGGTGGGTGCATCGGGTGCGGGCGTGCCCGTCGTCGCGGCCGCTGTCGGTGCGGTCAGGTTGATCCGGCTGTCGGCCGGCAGGGCGTTGCCCAACGACACGATACCGATGGTGAGGAGAATCAACGCTGCGGCGATGGCACCGAGCGGGCTGCGCTTGATGAAGTCGGGCAGGGGCAGACTCGGGCGTACCATGCCGATCACCGCCCGTGGGAGGAGCGGGGCGCCGGCATCGGCGAAGACGCTGACGATCCGGCCGGTGCACGGGGCAGCGATGACGCGTTGGATGCTCCCGTCGACGACCACGGCGACCGGTTCGCCGATCGTCACGGTGGCGTCACGCGGTCGTAACCACACCAACATGGTGTACTGTGCCCGCGCATCGAAGCTCGCGTCGAGTTGGATGACCTGGTCTTCCATGGTGCCCCCGTCAGCGCCCGGCGGCGCATTGTACTCCATCATAGCATTGTTGACGGGTACTATACCGCGTGGTATAGTGGACCCTATGCCGGCGTAGCTCAGTGGTAGAGCAGCTGTCTTGTAAACAGCAGGTCACGAGTTCAAGTCTCGTTGCCGGCTCCAGTGTGTCGCCGCCCCACGAGGAATCGTGGGGCGGCGGTATTTTCTTGCGCTGGCCCTCGGTCAGACGACGATGCGCTCGCGCTGCCCACTCTTCGCCGAGGCAATGGCGCCGAAGACCATCGCCAGGCTCTTGATGTTGTCGCGGCAGTCGCCCATCGGGGTGGTGCCGGTGCGTGCAGCGTGGACGAAGTCTTTCAGCGAACCGGCGATTCCCATGGGGATGTCGGCGGCGGCGTTGGCAGTCAGGCGATGGGTTTTAGCGTGGAAGCCGCCCCGTTCAGCCACCACGGCCGCTTCGATGGAGTCGTGCCCGTTCCACTTGGCGGTGCCCTGCGGCCCGACCGCGCGCCATTCTGCTTCCCACGACGTATGCAGGCCCTCGGCGGCCCAGCACCCCCGGTAGGTGAAGCGGGCGCCGGTGTCCATCTCGAACAGCGCCGTGGCGCCCGCGGCCCCGCGGTACCAGCTCCAGGCGGGGTTGTATTCTTCGCAGTAGACCGACACCGGCGTGCAATCACCCAGCAGGTAGCGCGCGGCGTCGAAGGTGTGGATCGCCATGTCGAGGAGCAAGACGTTTTCCATCACATCGCGGAACCCGCCGAAGTGTGCGCCGATGTAGAAATCGGCGTCGAGGATCCCCACCGTGCCGATGTGCTGCATCAGGGAGCGATACGCCCACAAGCGCGCGTCGTAGCGCCGGCTCTGACTGACCATGTAGCGCACCCCCGTGCGCTCGGCGACCGCCACCATTGCGCGGGCTTGTTCCATCGAGACGGCCATCGGTTTTTCGCCGATGACGGGGATGCCGGCTTCGAGGCAGGTAATCGTCACATCGTGGTGTGCTTCGGGGATGGTCACGTCGACGACGAAATCGGGCTTGACCGCCCGCAGCGCCGCCTGCAGATCGGTGCCGTAATATTCAGCCTGCAAACCATGCTGCTGCGCAGCAGCTTCGGCTGCACCCGGGCGGATATCGATCCAGCCTGCGAGTACCACGTCACTGTTGGCGGCGAGGTTTTTCGCCCATGTCTGCCCCATCCCACCGGCTCCCACCAAGAGTGCGCGCATCGTCGTCATCGTAGTGCTCCTATTGCTCTGCCAGGCCATCGAGGAAGTAGGTCAAGCCGCCGTCGCGCAGTTGCCACAACACCACGCCGATGTTGTGCTCGCGCAGCCAAGCGGGGTAGGCTGCGGCGTCGGCCGGATAAAACGACCGATAGACCGCGGGGAAGCCGTATTCGAAGCCAGCGCCGATGAAGCGCACACTGAAGCTGTCGCCGACGATGTGCAGATTCTGATTCGGGTACGCCACCGGCGCCGTGGGGTTTTCCCAGCTGTCCATCGCGACCCCCAGTGCGCTGCCGTGCTGCCATTCGCCCCCGGCGGGCAGCGGGAGCTCGATGTCGTAGCCGGCGGGTACGTCGTAACGGTCGAACCAGAGCGCGGCGAAATCACGGTCGGCGAACGGACTCGGTGCCGACACAACTGTGACGGTCTGCCGGAACGGGCGCACCGGCGGGATGGTCGTACTGACCCGGCTGAGCACCTCGTCGGCGACCAGGTGGGCGGCGACCCGATTCCAGTGGAAATCTTGCTTGTGGAAGAGCATCGGCTGCGTCGGTTTGGCAGCCAGCAGGAGCTGTTCGCCGTCGATGACCTCGATGCCCTGGGCGTTGAGCTCGGCGATGTAGGCCCGGAGTGCTGTGCTGTCGTAGCGGGGCACGTACCACGGCAGGTATTCAGGGTAGATGAGTTCCTTGCTCGGGGCGACGACCATGATCGGGCGGATGCCTTGGGCACGGTAGAACGCGATGCGGGCGCGGATACGCTCGGTCAGCGCCGCCCGCCGACTCGGGTCGTGGAGCACCGCGTCGAGTGCGGGCAGCCGTTCGTCGGTCCAGCGGCGCATGTAGATGACGTCGTCACTGCCGAAGTAGACGCGACTCGACGTGCCGAACACACGGTAGTCGAGTTCGTTTTTCGCACGAATCAACAGACTGCGCCAGCCGTAGTGATCCGACAGCCATTGTTCGGTCTGCACGGCGGCGGCAGCCACCTCGGTCATATTCTGCGGCAGGGCGGTGGGGAAGTTCCCCACCGCCCTGCCG
>JBJOJU010000335.1:0-3082 GCA_046046485.1 Chloroflexota bacterium
ACCGTCTCGCGGTCGAGCAACAGTTGATTAGCGAGTTCGAGTTGGCCGTTCAGATTCGGGGAAAATTCGATGGGCTGCCCATCGGTGTCGTAGACCACGACAAAGAGGCTGGTGGTCGCAAAACTCCCCAACCCGTTCCCCTGCGTCAGAAACGCCGGCAGGTCGGAACTGTCTTTGCGAAACGACGGCTTGGTCGCGGCGTCGCTGAACGACTGCACCAGCACCTGCGCGCCCAGATTGAGTTCGTTGTCGATGCCGTTGATGAGGGCGGCGTTCACCACGAAATACAAGCCGACGTCGAGCGCCGTCAGCGCCAACGCAAACAGACCGACATACGCGAGCGTCAGGCGCAAACGGAGCGACATAGTGGTTTATTCCTCGCGCGTGTAATCTGCGGCGACCCACCCGACCTGGCCATCGGTGGTCACGACTGGCAGCCAGAGGCCGTCGTTGGGGACGCTGTTGCCGGTCACCCCCAGGCGACTCCCCTCGGGAATCGTCGCGACGATCGCCGCGTCGCGACCAGCTGCCGCGCGCAGGTACAACCCCGATGCACCCGTGCCCGCGACGACGACAGTGCGTTCATATGCCAGCGGCGCAGCAGCGGTCAGCGTCGGGAGCGGGATGAGTGGGTCGGTGGAGGTGTCGGTGGCCGGGTCTGCTGTAGTCAGCACGGTGAAGAGCAACAGCAGCAACGCCAACACCGCCCCCGTGATGAGGGCGAGCCGTGGCCCACGCTGCATCACGGCGTGGATGCCACTGCGGCGCGGCACCAAGACCTGTTGGGTCGTCCGGCGGTTGTCGTCGAGGCTCGACTCGTACCCGGCAGCGCGCTGCCCGCGGTGGTTGTCGGCGAGATGGGCGTCGTCGTGCTCGGCGTCGGGGAACATCGTCATCGTCTCTCCGCTGCGGTCGTCATTCTTCGCTGATACGGGCACGCCAGTACGCCAGCAATTCGGCGACAATCTGTTCCATGCCGATGCGCGGCTCCCAGCCGGTGACCGCGCGCAACTTCGTATTGTCACCGCGCAGAATCGGCTCGTCGACAGGGCGGAGCCGTGCCGGGTCGACGATGATTTCGACGGGCACGCGACCCTGGGCAACCACCATGTCGAGGATGTCGCCCATCCGGGTCGCGACGCCCGAGCACATGTTATACACCTCGCCCCCCGGCGCATGTTGGATGAGTGCCCACAGCGCCCGCGCGACGTCGTCGACGTGCGTGTAGTCGCGTCGTGGTTCGAGGTTGCCCACCATGATCCGCGGTTCTTGGCGCCCTGCCTCGATCAATGCCATCTGACGCGCAAACGTCTGAATCGCCGTCCGGTCACCCTGGCGAGTGCCCACGTGGTTGAACGACCGGGTCACCACGGTGTGGACCCCGTACGAGTCGAAATACTGCAGCCCGAGGAGCTCTTGTCCGACCTTGCTGATGCCGTAGGGCGATGCCGGGCGCATGGGGTGTGTTTCGTGGATGGGCACCGCCTCGGGCTTCACGACGCCATACTGGGCACTCGACCCCGCGATGTGCACCCGGGCTGTGGGGGCATGGCGGCGGACCGCCTCGAGCACATGGACCGTGCCCTCGACATTCGCCCGCATCGTGGCGACGGGGGCCCCCCACGACGCTGAGGGGTAACTCTGTGCAGCCAGGTGAAAAATGTATGCAGGCTGGGCCGCGGCGATTGCATCTGCCACAGCATAGCCGTCTTCGATGTCGCCTTCGTAGACCTGCAGCCGGTCGATGATCGGTGCCAGGGCTCGCGGGTCGCTGCGCCAGCGCTTGAAGACGCTCAGTTCGACGTCTGGTTGTTCGAGCAGATAGCGCGCCAGTGTGCTTCCCACTGGGCCCGTCGCACCGGTGATGAGTACCCGTGGCATGCATCCCCCTGTCACTTGCAAAACTGTGCCTATTCTACCAGACCTGATCAGCTTGATTCACTTTTTATGTAAATTTAAAGGAACTGCCGCGGTGGATATGCATACGGTATAATGCCAACAGTTTCTTGCCATTGCGGTAGAAAGCGCTCTATGAAGTATATCGCTACCATCGGGCTCGAGGTCCACGCCCAGATTCGGACCCACTCGAAGATGTTTTGCGGCTGCAAGACCGACGCCGCCCACGCCGCTCCCAACACCAACGTCTGCCCGACCTGCCTCGGGTTGCCGGGGGCATTGCCCGTTCCCAATGCCGCCGCGCTCGAGCAAATCGTCAAGACCGGTCTAGCGCTGCATTCACGCATCGCCACCGACAGCACGATGAGCCGTAAAAACTACTTCTACCCGGACCTGCCGTCGTCGTACCAGCGCAGTCAGTTCGAAGACCCGTTGTGCATCGGCGGTCATGTCGACATCGTCGTCGACGGCACCCCGCGCCGGATCAACCTAACCCGCATCCACATCGAAGAAGACACCGGCAAGCTGAATCACATGCCCGACGGGACGTCGCTCATCGATTACAACCGCGCGGGTGTCCCACTGATGGAAATCGTCTCGGAGCCCGAGATCCAGTCTGCCGAAGAAGCCCGCCTCTACTTCCAGACCCTGCATCAGTTGCTGAGCTGGATCGGCGTCAACAGCGGCAACCTCGAAGAGGGTGCGTTGCGCTGCGACGCCAATGTGTCGGTGCGTCCCGAAGGGCAGAAGGAATTCGGCTCGAAGGTCGAAATCAAGAACGTCAATTCATTTCGCAACGTCGAACGCGCCATCAACTACGAGATCGAGCGCCAGATCGAGGTCCTCACCGCGGGCGGGCGGATCATCCAATCGACACGCGGGTGGAACGACGCCACCGGCAAAACCGTCGAACAGCGCACCAAAGAGTTCGCCCACGACTACCGCTACTTTCCCGATCCGGATATTCCGCCCTTCCAGATGGACGCAGACCAGGTCACCCGCATCGGCGCCACCCTGCCCGAGTTGCCAGCGGCCCGCAAGCAGCGCTTCATCGAGCAATACGCGGTCAGCGAGGCCGATGCCGATCTGCTCACCAACAACACCGCGGTCGCTGATTTCTACGAAGTCACGGTCACCGCAGTCACCAAGCGCAACGGCACGGCCCGTGACGCATCGGTGTGGATCT
>JBJOJU010000385.1:0-3791 GCA_046046485.1 Chloroflexota bacterium
GCTGCCGGCGGGATGTTGTCTTCGGGGGCGACGCCCGGGGTTTCACACAGCCCGAACGGTGCGCTGGCGACCGTCTCGCGTTCTTGGGCATCGTTCTGCAGCGCTTTGACATCGGGAGACAGCGTGCTGGTGAGCACCGTCGCCAAGAGCGCGACACCGATCGACTGTACGACAAAGCGGGTGCCGTTGACCAGCGACGACGCCCGGGCGAGTTTGGGTGCGGGTGCGCTGCTCAACGCGGTCGAAAACGTCGTCTGCACCGTCAATCCCAGCGCGACACCGCGCAGTGCCAGGAGCCACATGATGGTCGAGATGGGCGTCGTCGCTTCGATCTGGGTGAACTGCCAGGTGTTGACGACGAGCAGGGTGAAGCCAGCGGTGATCAACGGCCGCGGGCCGATTTTATCGAAGAAGCGCCCCGCCAGCGGCGTCACGAAACCGGCTGCAATCGCCAACGGCAACAGCGTGATGCCGCTCTGGAACGCGCTAAAACCGCGCAGCGCCTGCAAGTAAACCGGCATCAAGAATTCGGCACCGAAGAGTGCCACCACGCTGACGTAGCCGATGAGATTGGCCATCGTGAACGACCCGCTGCGGAAGAGGCGCAGGTCGAGCAATGGTGCTTTGGCGATCCACAATTCGGTGACGATCCAGGCGGCAATCCCGGCCGCCCCAATGGCATAAAACGTCAGGACGGTCGAGTCACCCCAGCCATTGGCCGACACGAGCGAGCTCGCATAGAGCACCGACCCAAAGCCGAGACTGGCCGTCAGGATGCCCAACGGGTCGGCTTTCACATCCTTGCCCGGGCTGTCGGTGGGGAGCCACAACCGCGAAACGATGAAGCCCGCGATGCCGATGGGGATGTTGATGAAGAAGATCCAGCGCCACAGCTCGACATCGACCAACCAGCCGCCGAAAATAGGCCCGAGTGCGGGCGCGAGGACCAATGCGATGCCGAAGAATCCCAGTGCCATCCCCTGCTCTTTGGCGGGGAAGGTCCGATAGATGAACGCTGGCCCTAGGGGTTGAGCCATGCCGCCGCCGATGCCCTGCAGGGCGCGAGCGATGATCAGCACCGTCAGACTCGGCGCCAGCCCGCACGCGAGCGATGCCAGAGCAAACACGGCCAAACCGATGGTGTAGATCGTCTTGGGGCCGAATCGGTCGGCGAGATAACCGCTCATCGGGGTGGTGATACCCAGCGCGAGCGTGTAGACGCTGATGATCCACTGTGCGTCGTTCAGGGTCGCGCCATATTCTCGGCGCAGCGTCTGAAAGGCCACATTCACCACTGTGGTGTCGAGGATAATCATGAAAATCCCGAACACAACCGATATCAGGACCTTCCATTTCGCGTCGAGTCCGGCGCGTGGATTCGCAGTTGCAGTCACCGTGTCTTCCTTACTTCGTACATGCCCACACAAAAGTGGGTATCTCGATATACGGATACCCGCCGTTTTTGTATGTATGAAAAAACGTCGATGTGCTGCGTTTAGGCGCGCAGCATGTCGGTGATCGCGGTGCCGTTCCACTCTTCGTCGGGCGGGACGTCGAGCAGCATGGCCAAGGTGGGTGCGACATCGATGAGCGAGACCGGGCGGGTGATGGTGTAGCCGGCTTTGATACGCGGCCCCGCTGCCATCCAGGGGATGGTCATGTCTTCCGGCATATCGGTGCCGTGGGTGCGATCGTGGCCGCCGTGGTCTGCCTGGATGACGACGTGCGCGTCGGCCGGCACCACCGTCAGCAACTCGCCGATGAGGGTGTCGACGTGCTTGAGCTGGGCGAGGTAGCCCTCTTCCATCCAGCCATACGCGTGCCCGGCGGTGTCGACCGAACCATAATACAGAAATGCAAAATCATAGCGTTGGGCAGCCACAACGCGCATCGATTCGCGGTGCATCTCGTCGTCGTAGCTCTGGTCCAACGGCGGCTCGTGATACCAGCTGTAGACGAGCTGTTCGGGCCGGGCCAGATCGCGCAGCGGCTCCCAATTGTGGACAAACGCCGATTTCTTCCCGTACTTGCGGGCGACCTCGACGAGACCGGGCAAGGGCCGTGCCATGGGGATGTAGTAGTTGGTGGTGATGCCGTGACGGCCCGGTGGCACCGAATGGAAAATCGATGTATGACAGGGCAGTGTCACACTGGGCATCACACTCTGGGCGGTGAATGTGTGTGCGCCACGGGCCATGAATGCTGGCAGGTGGACACATCCGGCAGCAGCGATCGCATCGGGACGCATCCCGTCGATCATTATAAAAATCACCATGGGTTCGACCTTTCAGTGACACGTGCTGCGCATATTGTAGCAGAGGGGCGTGGTACACTAGCCCTATCACGCCACCACGAGGAACACCATGAGCAGCGGACGTGAAGCGCTCGCCCAGCATATACCGCAGATGCACACGGGCAACGAGCAGATATTGGCTGCGCTCGCGGCCAACGGGTACACCGTCGCCCACTATCCACGAGAACTCCCCCCGCCCCGTGCCCGACAGGCAGCGGCGGCGCGGGCCTACCCCATGCAGGGGATCTTGAAGTACCACGGCCTGGCCGATTGGCAGACACGCATCGCGTATTTGCCCTCGATATCGCTCAACAGCGACGCCGCCGAGACGGTCACCGTCGTCGAGTTCGACCCGGCGTTGGCAACCGACGACATCTCGATGGGCAATCAACCCGCCCAAGGCCGCGAGCGCGAACGGGTCGTGCAGACCCTCGATGCGCTCCGGGGCATCGCCGGAGTCACCTGGCAGGCGCGCGTCGAGACGCGCAATTTCTTCCGCGCCCGCGTGGCCGGCAAAGGGCTTGGTTCGAGTGCCTCGGGGTCGGCAGCACTGGCAGTGGCTGCCATCGGTGCATTATTCGGCCCCGAGCTGGTGGCGAATCATCGGTTCGTCAGCTGCATCGCTCGTCTGCTGGCGGGCTCGGGGTGCCGTGCCGCGGTCGGTGGCATCGCCCTCTGGGTGTCGCACGAGGGCATGTCCCACGAAGACAGTTTCGCCATCCGGCTCGATTCGCCCGGGCAGTTCGCCGACGCTGCGTTGACCACCGTGCCCATTCCGTCACGCATCGGGTTGAAAACCGAACAGGCGCACGAAGACGCCCCCGACAGCACACTCTTCCCCGCCTGGATGACGATGCGCCCCGCCGAAATCGTCGCCATGATCGCCGCCGTCAAACGCGGTGACTGGCACTACCTCGGTCGGATGGCCGAAATCGACAGCATGCGCCTGCACGGGGTGACCATGTCGGGCGGCGACGCCTACAAAATCATCGGCTGGGAAGCCGAGAACATCGCGTTTTTCCGCATGTGCAATGATCTGCGCGCCGAGGGGGTGCCGGTCTATTGTTCGACCGACACCGGCCCGACTGCGGTCTTCATGCACGAGGCACGGCACGCTGACCAGGTGCGCAGTGCCATTGCCGCCCTCTACCCGACTATCGACATCATCCCCGGGCACGTCGCTGGTCCAGCCGAGTTGCTGGATGTCGCTGCAGCCCGGGCACGCATCCGCACGACGGAGGAGTACCCATGACCAGCGATTTTCTGCTCGATGTCCAAGCCCAACCGGCGCTGCTCCACGACGCATTGACGACCCATGTCGCAGCCCAGAGCCCCGTGCTGGCAGCGGCAGCGTATGTCCAGGCACACCGCCATCAGCGCATCGTCATCACCGGTATGGGGAGTTCGTTCTATTCAGCCTACCCAGCGGTGCTGCAGTTGCTCGCAGCCGGGTATGCCGTCCAGCACGTCGAGCTGTCGGAACTCCTGCATTTCGCAG
>JBJOJU010000102.1:0-3705 GCA_046046485.1 Chloroflexota bacterium
TCATCGCAAAGCGAATCGACAAGACATTTAGCCCTAAAATCCATACACCGACTATCGGAAACACCCCACTGGTGATACACAACGCCAACAACGCCCGTTGGACGGGAATCAACGCGAGGTAGCCCACCCACTCTGGAAGCGACATCACTGTACCTCCTGGAGCCGGCCAGCGGCCATTTCGTATACCCGATGACACCGTGCCACCAATCTTCGGTCGTGGGTGACGACCAGCATGCTGTGGCCTGTTTCAGCCAAGAGTGCGGACATCGCTTCTTGGCCAGCAAAATCGAGTGCCGCCGTCGGTTCATCTGCGATGAGCAGGGTTGCTGTCCCAGCGAGACACCCGAGTGCCCGCGCCAGAAACACGCGTTGGAGCTGCCCGCCCGATAACGTCGCGAGGTTACGCGCGCCTAAACCTCCCACCCCGAGTGACTCCGCAGCGCTGCGGGCTGCCGCTGGCGCGGTACTGCTCGCGAGGAGTTCATCGACGAGCAACGGGAATGTCCCGGTGGCTTGGCGCTGGGGCATCCAACCGATGCTGCGATAGACCCAGCCCCAATCACGCTTTCGGTCGACACCACGCCCATTGATGGAGAACGTACCCTGGGCGATCGGGTGAAATCCCATCAGTGCGCGAACTAAAGTCGTTTTCCCCGACCCGTTCCCACCGATGATCGCGACCCGCTCGTTTGTCCGTACGAACACGTCTGCTCGGTCGACAGCGACAGTACGTCCATAGCGACAAGTGATGCCTTGTGCATGCAAAACGATGTCAGGTGTGGTCATGGGGGAGCTCCGTCCTGGTGCAGGCTGCGTCGAGGTCAGCCGAGGTGGAAACACCACGCTGCCCGTAGCGATCGAGGCTTTCGATCCATGTCGCTGTCTCGGCGAGCTGCGTTGATCGTGGCCGTTGTGGGCACATCGGGCAGCTCTCGGGACCTGCGTGCTGTGCCAAGACACAACAAACACGGGGGATAACCACTGCACCGCTCGTTTCTGCCGCTGTGACAATGATTCGACGTGCAGGTTTACGAAAAACAATCCCCACGCATGCGAGTCGGTCAGCAATCGGTGGCAACGCGGCCGGCGCATCTCCGTACGCCAATGCCGCCGCGATGTGTTTCACGACTGCTTCTGACCAGACAAACCAGGTACCTCGGCGCGGCAGCCCCCCGACGGCGATGCATGCGCTGATGAACGACTCAATCGTGTGACACGCGTGTTCCGGTGCGATTGTGTGTGTGGGGCGTCTGGTCATCCAGTACGCCCCGTGGATAAAGCCAGTGGTGCCATCGCTTCCAAACGCCTCGAATGAGCGGAGGGGTTGCCTCGGATCGAGCACATACGGTAGATACACGCACAACGAAACCATTCGGCACATGGCGTGGATGTACTCGAGCACGCCCTGCCGCGAGGACGCAGAAGTTGCTGCAAAGCGGGCAATCGCTGCCGGTGTTGCGAGCTCTAGGGCGCTGGTGTGGACCGGGGCCACGCCATGGGACGTCATCGGTGGGGTGAGCGTTGCCCAAGCGCGGGGCGAAGCGGGTGAAGTGGTGTCGTAGTCCATCAGGATTCCTCCAACACATCAAATGCCAGTTGCAAAATGCCCAGCTCTGGGTGCGTATATGGGGTCGCTTTGACACGGAAAACTTCGGCGATGAGCGAGGGGGTCAGCACGTCGGCGGGTTTCCCGGCTGCAGCGATCTGGCCCTTGTGCATCACAAAGATAAAGTCACACCACCGTGCAGCGAGATTCAAATCGTGGAGCGCTGCGACGGTCGTGAGGTTGAGTGCACGGACACGGCGGAGAATATCGAGTTGATAGTGGATATCGAGGTGGTTGGTCGGTTCGTCGAGGATCAGTATATCGGTCTGCTGTGCGAGCGCGCGGGCAATCAGTGTGCGTTGGCGTTCGCCACCTGACATCGCATCGAAGTCGCGTTCGGCGAGCGCTGACATCCCTACTTGGGCGAGACTGGTAGCGACGATGGTCTCGTCTGCACGGGTAGTCCGCGTCATCCCGGCGTGGTAGGGGCTCCGACCCATCATGACCACGTCGTGCGCCGTATAGGCAAACCCGGTGTGGTGTTCCTGGGCGACCACCGATATCCGTTGGGCGACCGCAGTTGGGTGGAGTGACCAGATATCGTGTTTGTCCAGCAGCACTGTGCCACCATTGGTCATGACTGCCCTGTGGAGTGCGCGGAGCAGTGTAGATTTTCCACTCCCGTTCGGACCCAATACACCGACAAATGAGTGCTCCAATATCGTCACATTGACCGACTGGAGCGCTTTGACGTCTCCGAGCGCAACCGAGAGATTTTTTGTCTGGAGTGGGGCAATCATATGCGTCCTCCCCCGAGTGTCCGGTCGCGGCGTCGGATGAGCCAGATCAACACCGGCGCCCCGATGACCGCGGTGAGAACCCCGACGGGGACTTCGCTCGGCGCGAAAATAACCCGCGCGAGGAGATCCACCGCGATGAGGTAGGCTGCGCCCGCGATGAGTACAAACGGGATGAGTCTGCGGTGATCAGCGCCAACGATTAACCGACCGATATGTGGAACGACAAGTCCCACAAACCCGATCGGACCGACCGCGGTCACCGCGACCGCGACCGCCAGCGCCGTCAGGACAAACAGTAGGACGCGGACCCGGTCGGGTTGTATCCCCACCGAAAGTGCCGTCGCATCGCCCATAGCCAAGAGATTGAGCGCACGTGCCGACCGAAAAAGAATCAGTGTGGATACGAGCAACGTCAGCAACAGTGGTGGGACCATCGCCCAATCAGCACCACCGAGCCCACCGATTAACCAGAACAAAATAGCCGCTTGCCCTGCAGGGTCGTGTGTGCTGTATTGCATGAACGTCGTGAACCCAGACAGCGCATACGAACACGCCACCCCGATGAGCAGCAACCGTAACGGAACTATCGCCCCGTGCTGATATGAGAGCCCAAAAACCAGCGCGACCGTGGCGAGTGCGCCGAATAGACCCCCGAGAGTCGGGGTGTGCACGCTCGAGTGAATACTCCCCACCAGCGTGATGACCGCAACGGCACCGGCAGCGGCTCCCGATTCGATACCCAAGACATACGGGTCAGCGAGTGGATTGCGGACGAGTGCTTGGGTGACCACACCGATCAACGCCAAGATACTGCCGATTAACCCGGCGACGCTGACCCGTGGTGCACGAATCAACCAGATGATGTTGTCGGAACTCTGAGGGACTATTGCGTTGCGTTGATTGAGATGCGCAAAAATGACTTCCCACACATGCTCTGCGGGGATAGCGACAGCGCCGTAGGACATCCCGAGTGTGGCGCAGCACAGGGTGAAAACGAATACGCATCCGAGGATGGTGAAGAAGCGGGTACGGCGTCGCTGCGCCTGCCCGACGATATGGTCGATGCTTGCTTGCATGGTGTCGTTCTTTGTATGAGCACCCGCGTGAAACACGCGGGTGCTCGGTACGGCTATTTGAGCGCTGCAAGTCCGGCGGCAAATGCTTCGATAGCATCGACATTGCGGGGGGATTCGATGCCACCGTCGTTGTACGAAACTATCACGTATGCTCGATTCTTGACCGCACTGATGTCTTTTAGTCGTGGATCGGCAGCGAGTTTTTCCATGATGCCGTCTGCCTCGTCGATGAACATTCCTTCACCCGCTGCAGTCATGATCCAGAGCACATCGGGGTTCCGTT
>JBJOJU010000305.1:0-3609 GCA_046046485.1 Chloroflexota bacterium
TTGCGTCTGGCAATCATTGCGTCTGGCAATCGTTGCGTCTGGCAATTGTTGCGTCTGGCAATTGTTGCGTCTGGCAATTTTTGCGTCTGGCAATTGTTGCGTCTGGCAATTGTTGCGTCGCGCAATTGTTCGATATCGTACTATCTCGGCAACTGACGTCTCAGCGTCTTTGTGATTCTCTGCGCCGCTGTGTGAATGCTGTTCTCCTGCGATTCGCCCACGGCACACGCCCATGCTTGGGAGTTGAGTCTGGGCCATGCAGATCTTCGGGACCACCGTCGATCCTCTTCACCTTTCACCTTCAACCCTTAACTTTTCACCTTCCTGCTCACCGACAAAACACCGTGTCTGTCTCTGTGGCGGGGATCGCCAGACGTTCGCCTGCTGCCTCGACCGTGCTGCCCACGACCTCCAGCCGGGTGAATGCCACCCCGACCGCCCGACCGAACGGGTCGATGTCGGTGTCGCTGTGCAACACCAGGTCGTTCACACCCGCTCGTATCCGCAGCGACAGCACACGCGAGGTCATCGCGGGTTGCGCGGGCACCGCCATGGTCGCGACAGGGACGCCGTTGAGCAACCAGTGCGCCGTCCGTCCGCGCATACTGCTGTAGGTCATCGCAATCCGCACGACGCGCGCACGATCACTCGTCACCACCAACCGCGACTGCGCCTGCGACCACCGCCAGCGGGTATCACCAGCCGCCTCACTCTCCCACCAATCCGTGGCAGCGACCAACGACGCCTCGGTCGGTTCGGGGACCGCATACAGCCGGTCGCGCCCATAGCGCCCCAATAGCTGCGGCGTCACGCCCTCGAGTGTCGCGGTCACATACCCCGGTGCATCGGGGTGGACGACGAGGAACCGCACGCCGAGATTCCCCAGCTCACGGATCGGATCCGTCGGGATGACATCGGCATACAGCGGTGGCGGGGTCGCGAGTCCGACCAACCGCGTCGCATAAAAATCGGGGATACGCGCCAAGTACCCCGCCGCAATCGGGCGACCATGGCACATCTGGTCGATGAGCCCCTGCCCTTCGTCGATCTGCGCGGGGATCTCGAGCACACTCCCTGCAGGTGCCTGCTTGTCAATCGCGGCAGCCACCGGAGTCGGCTCCATCGGCACCACCCCCCATGGTTGGGGCACAAAATCGAGCCACAGCAGCGCGACCACCGCCACCGCAAGTCCACGGTGCCGCTGCGCGATCTGTGTCAAACCTGCCGCCAATACCAGCACCAGCGGGATCCACGCAAACAACACAAACATCCCGGGGCGCGTCGCATTGCGATACACGCTGAGCAGGTTTAGTACCGCATACGGGGCGGGGAGCACCCCCACAGTCTGTTCCGGCCAGAACCGGAGTTCGGGGCCAGCCGCAAACCACAACGCCACCACCCCCACCGCAAATATCGGCCAGATGCGGCGCAGTCGCCAGACCGTCAGCCCCAAGACGATGAGCACCCCCACCCCGAGATAGCCACCGACACTGGGATGCGTATAGACCACGTCACCCCACAGCCGCCAAAACGGATGCGCGACGGGGAAGCGGACCAGGTCGAGCAGCGACACCACGTGCCACGGGTGGGTTTGCCGCAGGTACCAATCGTCCAACGCTAAGTCCGCCGACCCGAAGACCGCAGCGAGATCCACTGTCCGTTGCCCGGCATACCCCCCGGCAGGCCAGGTCATCAGCGCCAACATCGTCGCTGCCCACGCAGCACCTGCAGCGACATACCCACCCAACGACTGCCGCCACCGTGTGCGCACCTGCGTGTCGGTGAGCGCCGCCGCCAGCAACACGCCACCGTAGACCAATCCATACAGTCCGTAGTAGCCGCTGCTCAGCGACACGACGACCAACACCGCCGCGACAGCCGCACTCCGCCCCACCGTCGGCCGGGCAATCAAGCGCGCCACCGACCAGTGCACCACCACGAGCCAGCCGAGCATTGCGCGTTCGACCCCGGCGGTCTGGACGATCGCCAGGTGCGCGGGGGTGATGACAAACAACCACCCCAACGCAAACGCCAGCCAGTCCGCCACTTTCGCCCCGACCAGCAAGGCATACATCCCCAGGGCACCAGCGATAAACCCGCAGAACACCAAGAGATTCAGGGCACTGATCTCGCCCCAGATCCCCGCCCACGGGGCGGCGATGAGCAGATTGGGCAACCCGTACGTCTGATAGGTCAGGTTGATTTTGAGGGGGAAGAACACCCGCTCGGTCGCCAACGGCCAGCTCCCGTCGGCCCAATGCAGGCGAAAATGCCAAATATTCCAGGCGTTCTGCGCGATATCGACCGGCGTTTCGGGCACCGGCGCGACCCCTTGAATCGCATGGGTGCCGAACACCGTCACCAGTGGCCAAGTCCACAGCACAGTCAGCACGACATACCCGATGCAGACACTGAGCCACCCCCACCACGGGCGCCGTGGCCAGCGGATGTTCCACCAGCGCGTCAGCGCATCGATCGTCGCCTCTGGTTGTGGGATTTCGTGGCTCATCGTCACGGTCTTTCGGGTAGAGGTGAAAAACACCACGGCTGCTGCGCCGGCACGGTCGGGGCGACCACGGGAGCAATCAGTCCCTCCGCCTGCAGTACCCGCAGCATCGTGAACGCCACGCCGACTGCCCGCCCGTGCGGATCGACGTCGGTCGCCGTCGTCAACGTCAAGACACTGCGCCCTGCGGGGATGGTCAGCCAGACGACGCGATCGATCGCCGCAGGCTGCGCCGGCACGGCGACGGCCCCGATAGTAGCATCATCCAGCGCGAGTTCTAGCGACCCCGCGGTCAACCGCGATGCAGAAAACTGCAGACTCACGCGCCGTGGCTGCACCGAGACAAAGACGATTTCTGCCCGATCTGTGGTCCAGCGCCACTCTCGAGGGCTGGCACCTTCGGGCTCCCACCACCCAGCACCTGCCATCGCCACCGGCAACCGCCCCCGAGCAAGTCGATATACGCTCGCACCAGCCGTCGTGCCGACGGATTCCAACTGTCCCGCACCGTGTGCAACCAGTGCGTCCGCGGTCGCACGATCGCTGGCGATGATGGTCTGCACGTCGATGTTTTGCAGCATCGTATAGCCATCGACGGGCAACACCGCCGTACTCGAACGTGCCGCGGGGACCAAGCGGGGATCGAGTGTGACCGGGTACGCCGGCGTCCGCGCCAGGTACCCCGCGACAATCGGGAGCCGGTGGCACAGTTGGTCGATCAACGGCTGCTGGTCGTTCTTTTTCACCGGCAGGGTCAAGACACTCCCCCCATCGGCGGACACGAGCCGTGCCGCGGGCCCAGTGGCGACGGGAGCCGTCACCCAGTGTGGCGGGGCAAAATCAACCAACGCACACACGACGACGACCAGCTGCACCCAACGCATCGGCAGCGCATCGAGCGCATCGGCGACCACCAGAGCGAGCGGAATCCAGGCATAGAGCAGAAACAACCCGGGGCGTGTGGCATTGCGAAATACCCCGACCGTGTCAAGGAGCCACAGCGGCCCAGGGATGCTCGCAAAACCCTGGTCATACCACAGCTTCAACTCGAGCCCACCGGCCAGCAACGTACACACGAGCGCGACCCCCAACAGCGGCCGCAC
>JBJOJU010000148.1:0-3427 GCA_046046485.1 Chloroflexota bacterium
GCCACACATCCGTGCGGCGAATACTCGGAAGACCTCGCTGTGTACGATAACGTGGGGCTGACGATGGAGGTCGCCGAGATCTGCACCGGAAACACGTCGAGCCAATGGCGGACGCTCCAGGTTCCCTTGCATTTCCTCGCCGGGCAATCGATAACGCTCAGTGTCGATATTTCGACGCAAGACGGTGCGACGTTGATTATCGACAACGCAGGGTTTGTGTCGACGTCGAGTCGCGTGGTCGATTACTACTAGGCGACGCGGCAGGGGGTGAGAGCTGCAGTCGTCGGCCACGGCTGCAGGAGCGGGAGAGTGGGACTATCGCTGGGGAAGCAGTCAATTCGCTGCGTGAAAGGTGTACGGTATGCGATTTTCGGCGTTGCTGCTGGCGGTGAGTAGTGTCTGTGTACTCGCGCTCCTCGGGGGGCTGTGGAACGAGGCGGTGCCGTTGCCCAGCACAACGACGCATGCCGAGGCGCGGGCTGCTGCCCCCACCAAGACCCGGACGAAGACCAAAACAAAGACAAAAACGCGGACGAAGACGAAAACCAAAACCCGCACCAAGACACGGACTGCGACGCGCACCACCACCGGTACCGCCACCAGCACCAGTACCGCGACGCCCACGCCGACACTGACGAGCACACCGACAATCACCAAGACCCCCAACCCGTTGGCTGGCAGTAACACGGTGCTCAATGGCGGGTTCGAAGACGCGACTGGGTGGGCACTCGCGAATGCAGGAACGCGGACGATGGCCACCGGCGGTGTCTCGCCGGCCCACGGCGATTGGATGTTTAAAGTTGTTGTGTCTGGTGAAAACTTCGGGCAGATTGTCGTCGTTCCTGCCGATGCCACGACGTTGAAGTATTCATACCGCTACGAGAATGCCGGCGCCACGTGTGGAAGCGAGCTGATTTATTTCTATGACGACAACTTCGCTTTCAATCATGATGGAATCGAAATGTGCACCGCGAACTACAGTTCAAGCTGGCGGACAGTATCGATCGATGTCACCGCACTGCGAGGCACGACGGTCAATATTACATACACGATTTTTCTCGAGCCCGGGACGATTGTGTACCTCGACGATGTCGGCTTTGTCACCTCTCCAGAGACAGTCGTTGACTATTATTAGATGACGAACGCGGGTTCACGACACCGGCCACGGAAGCGTGGCCGGTTTTTGTGTCTGCAGGTGACGTCGTGCGTCGGCGCGAGGGTGAAAGATGACAAATATGTGTGCAGATGAGCCCAAAAACCCGAATACAGTGCATTTCATTGACGAACCCTCGTATTTCCATTATCATCATTTCATGCACTTTTCATCTTTCGTTCTAACGAAAGGTGATGAGGTGCGACAGATTCTCCGTTCTCTTCGAAAGGATCAGAACACATGACCAAGACCTCGTCATGGAAGCGTGCAGCAGCCTTGTTGGCTGCAGCATTGCTGCTTCCGTTGCTCGTGGCCTGTGGTGGTGCTGCAGCTCCGGCTGCTGAGCCGACCAAGGCTGCCGAGGAAGCACCGGCTGCAGAGCCGACCGCCGCTGCAGAAGAGCCGGCCGCAGAGCCGACCGCTGCTCCGGAAGAACCGGCTGCTGAGAAGGACACGACCCTCAACATCCTGTACTGGCAGGCACCGACCATCCTGAACCCGCACTTGTCGTCGGGCACCAAGGACTTCGACGCCGCCACCGTCATCCTCGAGCCGTTGGCTCACTACAATTCGGCAGACGAGTTGGTCCCGGCTTTGGCCGAGGAGATTCCGACGACTGCCAACGGTGGTGTTGCAGCCGATGGTACGAGCGTGACCTGGAAGTTGAAGCAGGGCGTGAAGTGGTCGGACGGCAGCGATTTCACCGCTGACGACGTGATCTTCACCTGGCAGTACGCTTCCAACGAAAAGACGCCGGCAACCACCGCTTCGAACTATGCGAACATCGCAAACATCGAAGCCGTCGATGCCAACACCGTCAAGATTACCTGGAAGGCCCCGACGGCCGACCCGTATGCTGCATTCGTCAGCTACTCGGGCCTGGTCATCCAGAAAGCTCAGTTCGAGAAGTGTGTCGGTGAAGTTGCACTGACCGACGCTGCTTGTCAGGCTGCTAATTTGGCACCGGTGGGCACCAACGCCTACATGCTGAAGGAATTCAAGCCAGGCGACGTCGTTGTGTACGTCAAGAACCCGGCGTACCGCGCTGCCGACAAGACCTACTTCGAAACCGTCGAAATCAAGGGTGGCGGTGACGCCGCTTCGGCAGCACGTGCCGCTTGTGAGACCGGCGACGTGGACTACAGCTGGAACCTCCAGGTTCCGAAGGACGCCCTGGAGCCGATTTTGGCAGCAGGCAAGTGTGAGCCGATCGCTGGTGGTTCGTTCGGCGTCGAGCGTATCGTCGTCAACTTCGCCAACCCGGACCCGGCCCTCGGCGCCAAGCGTGCAGAGCCGGACCAGCCGCACCCGTTCTTGACCGACCTCAAGGTCCGTCAGGCAATCAACAAGGCCATCGACCGTCAGGCGATCGCCGAGAAGCTGTACGGCCCGACCGGCGTTGCAAACTGCAACATCTTGGTCGTCCCGACCGCTGTCGACTCGAAGAACACCAGCTGTGAGCGCGACGTCGAAGGCGCCAAGAAGCTCCTCGACGAAGCCGGCTGGATGGACGTCAATGGTGCCCGCACCAAGGACGGCAAGACGATGTCCCTCTACTTCCAGACCTCGATCAACCCGCTCCGCCAAGGCGAGCAGGCCATCATCAAGGCCAACCTGGCTGAAGTCGGTATCGCTGTCAACCTGAAGGCTGTCGACGCTGGCGTCTTCTTCTCGGGCGACCCGGGCAACGACGACACCCTGAACAAGAACTTCGTGGACATCCAGATGTACACGAACGGTCCTTCGGGCGTGGACTCCCAGTCGTACCTCGAAGGCTGGACCTGTGCCAAGATGAACTCGGCAGAGGGCAGCTGGAACCAGGGCAACGACGGCCGCTACTGCAACAAGGCATACGACGAGCTCTTCGCAACCTACGCGAAGGAACTCGACACTGCCAAGCGCACCGAGCTGGCCATTCAGCTGAACGACATCCTCGTCAACGACGTTGCTGTCATTCCGTTGATCAACCGCCGCACGCCGAATGCCAAAATCATCGGCTTGAACGGTCCGACCCACAACACGTTTGACTCGGGTCTCTGGAACAACCAGGACTGGAGCAAGTAGTCTGTCCACCGGCGGAGGTTGACGCACGTCAACCTCCGCCTCCCCACATACCCCCTCACCCCTGTTCAATCGCACACACTGCGTGGAGAATCACTCCATGACCCAATACATTGCGCGGCGTATACTCGTCGCCATTCCGACATTGTTGTTGATCAGCATGATTATTTTCGCGGTGTTGGCACTGGCACCGGGTGACCCGTTGGCACAGTT
>JBJOJU010000196.1:0-5667 GCA_046046485.1 Chloroflexota bacterium
TGTCTTCGCCGAGTTTGATGTACTGCTCGACGTGCAGACTGCCGTCGCCGTTCAGCGAAAAGGTCTGCGTGTGGCGCAGGTCGGCGCTGTTGCCGCGGCCGCTGCCCCGATAGGTGAAGCTGAGCCGCGCGCCGATCTGGTCGACGTCGGTGAGCGTCATCTCGATGGTGTTGAGGCCTTTGGCCAGCCAGCCGGGCAAGACTTTCGAGGGGTGGTCGGGCCAGAGCTTGAGGCCGTCGTTGTCGACGGCGGCGCGCCAGACACTGAGCGACGGGCCAGCGGCGATGAAGTTGCGCCGCGGCGTGCCGTACGAGGTGAGCTCGCCGGTGTTGGCGTTGAATCGTGCTTTGACGCGGCCGGCCTGGATGACGATTTCGTCGTTGTCGCGCTTGACGCGGCCGCCGCGGTTGCGTTCGTGGCCGTTGATGGCCTGCTGGGCGACGTGCTGGTCCCAGGCGACTTCGTGGCGGATGGGGCTGTGTTCACTCGAACGCCGTTTGCGCATCCGGAAGGTCACGGTGACCAGTTGATGCGGGTGCGAAACCACCGCCGCCGGTACCGCCGGCAAGGTGATGTCGCGCGAAGTCTGTGGCTCGAGGCCGCGCACATTGACGATTCCCTCGAGGATGTCGACGCCGTCGACGGCGATGGTGTACTCGCCGCTCAGGTCGTCGAGGGTGGTGAAATAGCGCCGATTGGTGATGCGGTAGCCGCCGGCAGTGCCGGGGATCGGGAGCACGGTCACCGGGCGCGCAAGGTATTTGAGCTCCTGGAGGGCCGGGTGCGGCGTGCGGTCGGGCCAGACCAAGCCGTCGGCGCAGAAATTCGCGTCGTTCTTGGTGTCGCCGAAGTCGCCGCCGTAGGCCCAGTATTCACGACCGTCGGGGGTCTTTTTCTTGATGCCGTGGTCGACCCACTCCCAGACAAACCCGCCCTGGATGCCGGGCAGCTCGAAGGCTGCGTAGTACTCGGCGAGCGTGCCGTTGCTGTTGCCCATGGCGTGCGAGTATTCGCACAGGATCAACGGGCGCGGGTCGCGGACGCCGTCGCGCGACCACTCGATGACGTCTTCGATGGGGGCATACATCGGGCAGATGAGGTCGGTCGCCCGGTGGCCTTTGTTCCAGTCCATCCCGAATTCGCGGGCGATCGCCCCTTCGTAGTGCAGCACCCGGGTCGGGTCGGCGTTGCGGGTCCAGCCGGCGGCGGCGTCGTGATTGGCGCCGTAGCCGCTCTCGTTGCCCAGTGACCAGGCGATGATCGAGGGGTGGTTCTTGTCGCGTTCGACCATGTTGCGCATGCGGTCGACGAAGGCTTCGGTATAGCGCGGGTCGCGGCAGATGTCCATCGCATAGGCGTGGGATTCGATGTTCGCCTCGTCGATGACGAACATGCCGTATTCGTCGCACAGGTCATAGAAGACCGGGTCGTGCGGGTAGTGGGCGCAGCGGACGGCGTTGATGTTGTGCTGCTTCATCAGAAAGATGTCTTCGAGCATCGCATCACGCGTCAAGACGCGGCCGGTGGTGTCGTCGAACTCGTGGCGGTTGACGCCGTTGATCCGCACGGGTTGGCCGTTGATGAGTAGTTGACGCTTGCTGATGACCACTTCGCGGAAGCCAGTGCGTACCGCGTAGTACTCGTCGCCCGATTGGGTGTGGAAGGTAATCAGGACCGTATACAAATTCGGGTCTTCGTTCGACCAGAGCTCGACCCGCTTGAAGACGTGCACGAAGGTCGATATGTCGACTGCGTTGTTGCGTGCGCCCCATTTGTCGCGCTGCACACTCGGTTTGCTGTGCATGGGTTCGTCGAAGCAGGGTTTGTTGTCGGGCCCATAGACCTGGACGCTGATGCTCCAGTCGGTGCGGATATCGCCCGGCATGTTGGCGTAGGCTTTGACGGTCAACATGCCGCCACGGTAGCCGATGTCGGGTTCGGCGGTGACGGCGACGTCGCGCAGATAGGGCACCGTCGTGCTGTACAGCACGACTTCGCGGGGGATGCCCGCCTGCCACCACTGGTCTTGGTCTTCGATGTACGACGCGTCACTCCAGCGTACGACGACCGCCATCAACTCGTGACTGCTGCCGGCTTTGACCAGCGCGGTGATGTCGAATTCAGCCGGGGTACGCGAGTCTTTGGCCATGCCCACGGCCTGGCCGTCGACATAGACACACAACATGCCCTCGACGCCACCGAAGTGGACGATGACGCGTCGGCTCTGCCAATCGGCCGGAATCGTCATCGTGCGCGTGTAGACGCCCACCGGGTTGTCGTCGGGCACCTGTGGCGGTGCGTGGTCGAAGGGCATCTTGATGTTGAGGTATTGCGGCTGCTGGACGCCCTGCATCGTCCACAATCCGGGGACGGCCAGGGTCTGCCAGGTTGCGTTCGCCAGTGCGTCGCGGGTGGTCGCAGCGGGTGAGGGCAGGAGGGTGAAGCGCCACGCGCCGTTGAGACTGGTGACCCAGCGCGAGGACGCTCTATCGCCGGCGCGGGCAGAATCGACCGCGTGGTGTGGGTAGAGGGTCGCGTGCGGTGGGAGCCGGTTGATCCCCGTCAGGCTCGGATTCTGCCACGCGGGTGCATTGCCGACGTACAACATATCGAGCGGTTGCGTCTGTGTCTGCGCTGTCATAGCCTATCTCCTGTACCGAACCTGCATCACCGCGCGCGAAAATTCAGCCCGAGGATGCTCATGAACAGACTCGTAAACCCGACTTGGCCGGCCAATATCAAGGCGACGGCGCCGACAATAGTCTGCCGGGCACTCGACGACGGATCGAGATCCGCGAACCCCACCGCCTGCCAACTGGTAAAGACGCGGACGATTATCACCACCCCCACGACGAACAACAGCAGGCCGGTAATCAGCCCGGCTTCGAGGGTGAGACGCTGGTTGATGCGGGCAAAGCGGGTCGTTTCGGGCAGCAAGCCGGTCGCGACCATGTACTTTTTGGCCAACATCCCGAACAATGCCAGCTGCACACCGAAGAGCAGCAGCGCCGCCGCGACCGTCATCGTGTTGATATCGAGCACCACGCCAGCGACCTGTTGGGCGCCGGGCAGCAACCAGAGCAGTAACACCGCGCCGATGACCGAGAGAACGACACCCGGGGTCAGCAAGACCCAATTGGGTGCATACGCCAGCATGAAGCGCAGATGCCGCCAGCCGTCGCGCCAGGTGCGCAGATGCGGGGGGCGCGAGCGCCCGTCTTTGTAGAGGGTGATCGGCACTTCTTCGATGCGCAGACCGAACAACGCCGCTTTGATGACCATCTCGCTGGCGTATTCCATCCCACTGGTCTGGAGGTGCATCGCCGTCCACGCGTCTTTGGTGAAGGCCCGCAGACCGCAGTGAAAATCCCCCACATCGCTGTCGAACAAGGTCCGACCAAGCCAGCTCAGCACCGGGTTCCCCAGCCATTGATGGAGCCACGGCATCGCCTTGGGCATGATGCGCCCGCTGAAACGGTTGCCCATCACCAGGTCGGCTCCGGCGTCGAGACGGCTGAGAAAGGGCATCAGAGAGCCCATGTCGTAGCTATCGTCGGCGTCGCCCATGACCACGTACTTGGTCGTGGCCGCTGCGATCCCGCCGTGTAACGCAGCGCCGTAGCCGCGTTGGGGCACGGGTACGACGGTTGCGCCTTCGGCGACGGCGATGCTGCGTGAAGCATCGGTGCTGCCGTTGTCGGCGACGATGATGTCGCCCACGATGCCGTCACGATCGAGGCCTGCCCGGGTTTTACGGATGACCGTGGCGAGTGTCTCGGCTTCGTTGAGACAGGGGATGACAATCGTGACAACTGGCTCGTTCACGGATGTCCTTTCGACCGGGGTACTGCGTGGAATCGTCGTCGGGCGTGTCCTGCACAGTATAGCCGAGGTTCGTAAAAAATAATAAACAATTCGGCGCTACGACTCAGCGATGGTCCCCGTCACCGCCGATGCGGTCGCGGTCGAGGCGGTCGTAGAGTTTGGTCAGGTTGGCACTGGCGACCTCTTCGAGGGTCAGGTCGAGCTCGGTGCAGAGTTGTGCCAGGTACCAGAGCACATCGCCCAGTTCGTATTTGAGGGCTTCGCGGTCGGCGTCGGAGATGACCCCGCCGCGGTCGCGGAAGATTTTCTTAATTTTTCCGGCGACTTCGCCTGCTTCGTTGGTCAAACCGAGGGTCGGGTAGACGATGGCGTGGTCGGTGTGGATCAACGACCATGTCTTGCGCGACGCCGTCTGGTATGCATTCAATGTGTCGACCTGCATGCATGCTCCTCTGGGGGAAGTGGCGCGGACGGCGGGGATCGAACCCACGACCAACGGTTTAGAAGACCGCTGCTCTCATCCACTGAGCTACGCCCGCGTACCTTTTTTCTATAATAACACACTCCCTTTTTCTGTGACTAGTTCTTTTTTAAATTTCAAAAAGAGACTTTTCTGTGAAATCGCAATGTTATGAGCCACCCTACCCGGGTATGTTGACCAAATCTGCTCTGGAAAAGTCGGAGAAAGAGGACTTGTTTTCGGTGTTAATTATCCAATGTATTTGTATAATTTCGTCAGCTTCGGAGGTGTCTCCTGTGTCATTTGAGAGGTTTTGAGAGCTTTTTGTCGCCCTCTGACAGCTCCCACAGCCTACGATGCATGCAGTGAAACAGGCACACAGGGGTGAGGTCGGGCATGCCACACAATGTGAACTCACGGATCGAAGGGCTGTATCGGCTCGATCCCGCCGAACGCCGGCGCCGGATCGCCGAGGAGACGCACCACGCCACCACGACGAGCGCGGCGTTGGCGGGTGGGGTGTTGGGTGAGGCTCGTGCCGACAAAATGATCGAGAACGTCGTGGGCATCTACGAATTGCCCTTCGGCATTGCGACCAACTTCACCATAAACGGGCGTGACTATTTGGTCCCGATGGTGGTCGAAGAGCCGTCGATCGTGGCGGGTGCGAGTTATGCCGCCAAGATGGCCCGGGCGAGTGGTGGGTTCACGGCGGCGCACAGCGAGCCGGTGATGATCGGTCAGGTCCAGCTCATCGACGTCGCCGATATGGCCGCAGCCGAACGGGCCATCATGGGTCAGCAGCTGGCTCTCATCGAGCGGGCTAACGCGCAGAGCATGAGTATGGTGGCACGGGGTGGCGGCGCACGGGCGGTGTCGGTGCAGCGGTTCGCCGCATCGCCGATGGGCCCGATGTTGGTGGTGCACCTGATGGTCGATTGCCGCGACGCGATGGGCGCCAATGCCGTCAACAGTATGTGCGAAGCAATCGCCCCGATGCTCGAAGCAGCCAGCGGCGGGCGGGCGTTGTTGCGCATCCTGTCGAATCTGACCGACCAGCGTACTGCGACGGCGCGGGTGCGCATCGCACCCGCGGCGCTGACGCGCGACGGTATCGACGGCGCCGAGGTCATCGAGCGCATCCTCTGGGCTCATGCGTTCGCCGTGGTCGACCCATACCGAGCTACCACCCACAACAAAGGCATCATGAACGGCATCGACCCGGTCATTGTCGCCACGGGCAACGACTGGCGGGCGGTCGAAGCGGGGGCCCATGCCTGGGCAGCCCGTGGCGGGGCATATACGTCGATGAGCCACTGGGAGCGCGACGCCGCGGGGTATCTGTGCGGTGAGTTGACGTTGCCGCTGGCCGTCGGCATCGT
>JBJOJU010000198.1:0-2815 GCA_046046485.1 Chloroflexota bacterium
ATAGGAATACGGACGCCGTCCTGTTCATGAAAGATCTCGGCGCGTTGGGCGTCACAGGACGCGACTGCTTTTGCCAGCGGCAAAGCGCTTGTGGCGATCGGAGCCCCGCCTTGGGCGAAAAAGGACCCATGTGCATCGGGACGACACGCGTCCTCCCCGGCTGCCACCCACGGCAACACTGCCTGGGCACGCTGGTTCGCCAGCAATACCATACCGGTGCGATCTGTCAAGACAAAGCCCAGCGGTGCATGCGAAAAAACAGCATGCAGCCGTGCCTCGTTGCGCCGCAACTGCTGAAAGAGAACGACGTTCTCGATCGACAACAACACCTGCTGACGGATGTGTTCGACGTCGATCCGCGCTGGATCTCCCCCCAGTGCGCAGACTCCGACGACGACGCCGTCCCATTCGATGGGCACATACCAGAGTTGCCCTGCACCACGTTCGACGCTGGTCATTTTGCCTGACTGCACCGACAGGCGTGCCGGTGGCGGCAGCCCAGCGCTGAAAGACGACTGCGCGATGACATGCTGTGCCACATATCCACCACGGGCCGTACTGTCGATCCAAATCGCAACGGCGGTCAGGTCATAGACGCGCAGGACGGTCCATGCTAATTGCTCGAGTGCGTCATCAGCTTGCTGAAAGACAGGTAATTGATTCAACAGCTGTTGCCCAGCGTCGAGGAGGGTGTTGCGTTGTTCCGCGGCACTGAGTTCGGCTTCGAGCTGCTGCGACAAGCGTTGATTGACACTGTCGGCACGGCGCAGCGCGGCATTCGTCCGCCGTTGCTGCGCATACCCCACTACCACCAACGCCATCGCGATCAATGCAAGTCCGAGCAAGCCGTTGTTGAGGAGCACGACAAAAGCGGACAGCGACGTGATTTCGGTGCGGATCGTGCGTTCGTAGTCATGAGCCAGCGATTGTATCGCTGCAAGTTGCGTCTGCGCCTCGGTCACCTGCTGTTGACCGTGCCCGCCCACGAAATATGCCTGCGCTTCGGCGGTGTCACCGCGGTCGACCATCGCCACCAGATACTCGAGATGACCGCTCCGCCAACTCGTCAGCGCAACTGCATATGCAGCATGCGCATCGGCCAGTGCCGGGTCGTCTTGCGTCGTGATCAGCGCCTCGAGCTCGTCGCTTGCGCTCTGGACCCGATTCCCCGCTTCGACATACTCTGCACGGAACTCCGGTCGACCACTCAACAGATACCCGCGGACCGCTGCCCGCATTTCTAGCACCGCATATGCGATGTTGCGCCCGTGCTGGCTGATATCTCCATACCGATCGCGACGTTCACGCAACGAGTTCACTCGTTCTTCGCGCCAATTGGGCAACCACAGCAGTGCGCACAGGATGGCAAAAATCGCCACTGCGGTCAGTTCGGTCAGTCGATTCGAACGCGTCACGCCCCATTGTCGCGTCCATCTGCGCGCGGGGCTGTCATGCGGTTGTGCTGCCGGTTCGGTCATGGTGCCTGTGTGTGAGTCAAATAGCCAAATAACTCTCCACACATTGTAATGGTTTCGTAGTCGCCGACTCGCTGATATCCCGCTTCGATCTTTTCTGCCTCGAGGAACCGTTCCGGGATATACAGGAAGTACACATCGTCGCCAGGATCGGCGTACACCAGTGGCTCGCTGTCGGGGAAGCGGTTGAGGAATGTCACCGTCGGATTCAAGTACTCAAACGACTTCCAGGTACCCGCGTGCATGTCGTTCTCTTGCCCCACGATAACCACGGGTGCGTCTTTCACATCCTTTTCATGGAGAAAACGCGCGGCTGCGCCGGCGCGCTGCGTCATATGATCTCCGCCATACCGACAGTCGAGTGCCAACCGATTGACATAGATGTCGACGTTGAGCGCTGCGACGACGACGAGGACGACTGCCGCCACGCCGGCAGCGCTGCGTGTGCTGCCGAAGCGCACCACCAACCGATAGACTGCGTCGAGACCCAACGCACAAAATATCATCAGCATCGGGACAATCACAAACAAGCGGTAGTGGTAGGTGCTGATGGGCAGGGTGAACACCGCCAACGCCGTGACACCGCCCCAGAACCACCCCAGCAGCAAGATCCCGCGTGGGGTGTGCACCTTGTTGTGGACAATCACCGCGCCGATCAACGCGAGACCGACACTGACCTGCTCGAGCATAGGCACGTCGGCGTGATAGAAATCGATGAAGGGATTGAGGTAGATCGCCTGCAGTGCCTGCTGATACAGATAGAGCACATAGCCGATTACACTCATCTGGAGCGCTTCTGCCTCACGGTAGACATACCCCGACACGAACGACCCATCGACCTCGAGTCGCGAGAAAAAGCCACTCGGTCGAAATGCCGCCCAGACCAGTTGCGGCCCGAGCCCGAGCAGCGCAGCACCGAGATAGATCCCCCACACCGAAACGGCATTGCGCATCGCCGATCGATGGACTACCAGCCATGCACCGCCGACCAACAACGTCAATACTGCCCACGCCCATGCATCGACATAGAAGTTCGCATGGAACGACACAGCAGCGGCTGCGACGACGGCAGGCCACGCACGCCGCGTCTCGACCATGCGCCAGAGCCCCCACAGAAGGATCGGGACAAACACCGCCGCGTAGATGTACGAAACCGCCAATTGTCGCGAAAAATGAATGTGCGTGTGCGTGAACACCAGCAGCACGGCTGCAAACAGCGCGACCCGCGGGCCGTAGAGTGCACGGACAAACACGGACAGCGACACGACCGAAACGGTTCCCGCCAGCGCCGGCAAGGTCCGCAGGACCCACTCCTCACTGCCGAAAAGCCAGATGAGTGA
>JBJOJU010000401.1:0-8550 GCA_046046485.1 Chloroflexota bacterium
CCTAAGAACTGGCCCGGATGGTCGAATACGTGCAGGTAGGCCCGGATGGGCAGCCGACCGCATACACCGTCTCGCTCAACCCCTATGCCATCGAACGGCGCATCGAAAAAATCGCCGACGAGACGCAGACCAAACCCGTCTACCCGCGTGTGAAGTGGGAAGAGGGCAAGCTGACGATTACCCGCGAGGGGACGCCGGGTTGGCGGCTCAACAAGTACGAAGCACGCGACTTGATTCTCGCGAGCATCGACAAGGGCGTGCGCTCGGTGACCCTGGTGCCCCGGTACGCGGCGATCCCGGTGACCGCCGATAACCTCGACAGTCTGGGGATTGTCGATTTGGTGTCGGAGGGGAAAAGCGATTTTTCGGGCTCTGCGGCGTACCGCGTGACTAACATCCAAGCCGGCTTGAAGATCCTCGATGGGATCTTGATACCGCCGGGCGAAGAGTTTTCGTTCAACGAAAACATCGGTGCGATCGACGAGACCCAGGGTTTTGTCGAAGGGTATGCGATCGTGTCGTCGCGGACGCAGCTCGAATTCGGCGGCGGGATTTGTCAAGACTCGACCACGGTGTTCCGGGCGGCATTCTGGGCCGGGTTGCCCATCACCGAGCGCTGGGGGCATTCGTTTTATATCAGCTGGTATGACAAATACGGCCCGACCGGCATGGACTCGACGATTTTCACCGGTGGCCCCGATCTCAGATTCCTCAACGACACCGGGCACTGGTTGTTGATGCAGACGTCGTCGAACGCCAAGACCGGGGTCGCGACGGTGCGCTTGTATGGGACGCCCAACAATCGCAAAGTCGAAATGATCCAGACGATTTCGAACCGCATCAGCGCGCCGACGGAGCCGGTCTATGTGACCGACCCCGAACAGCCAGCCGGGGCGGTCAAGCAGAGCGACCGGGCTCGCGACGGCATCACGATTGATATCGCACGCACCATCACCATGCCCGACGGCACGGTGCGCGAGCCGGAGATCTTCAAGACCCGCTTCAAACCCTGGCCCAACATCTTTGTGTTCCACCCCGACAATCTGGTCGACGGCGTGCCCAACATCGAACTCCCGCCGCCACAACCCAACCTGAGCACGCCGGGGGTGACTGCCGCTGAAGGGGTACGCTATATCAGCGCCACCGAGACAGCACCAGTCGCCGAGGCTCCGCAACCGACCGAACACGAAGCCCCGTAGAAAACGCGGCTGTCAGAGACGCCACCGGTCAACGACCGGTGGCGTTTTTGTGCATCAATGTGACATATGCATCCGCCGCCGCTGCCCAGGTGAGCGGGGCGACCGCGGCGGGACCGGTGTGCAGGAGTTCGGCTCTGCGGGCGTCGGCGTGCCACCCTGCGGCGATTGCGGCGGCGAGTGCTGCTGCACGACGCGCAGCGCAGACTTCGACCATGCCTGGCGCATAGGCGCGATAGACCGGCAGATCGTCGGCGACGACCAGTCTGCCGTGGGCCAGTGCCTCGTAGACGGGCAACCCGAAGCCTTCGGCGCGGGAGGGGTGCACGACTAGCTGGGCGTGGCGATAGAGTGCATGGACGGTGGCGTCGTCGGCATCGGCGATGGCGACGATGGGGTTGGTGGTCGCCCGGTCGGTCTGCCACGGCTGGTCGCGGCGGGGGTCGAAGTGCCCGCAGATGACCAGTGTGGCAGTGGGCGGCAGACTCCCCGCGTGGCGCAGCTGCTGCCAGGCCGCGACGAGGCCGGTGAGGTTTTTGTGGGGTTGGTTGGAGCTGACACACAGCGCGTATGGTCCGCAGATCCCGTGTGCTGTGAGATCGACGGGTCGGGTGGGCCAGACGGTGTCGACGCCGTTGGGGACGACTGCCGGGCGGGGGTGGGGCCAGAGCCAGGGCTGGAGCTGGGCCGCCGCGTGTGCCGAAACGGTGACCAACACATCGGCTCGACAGGCGGCATTCCGCAGTGCCGCGGCGTAGCCCAGCCGTGTCGCCAGGGGGATCCCCGCCGCCTGCAGCGGAATGGCGTCGTGGACCATCACCAGGGTGCGCGGCGTATACGAGCCCCACGGGATGCGCAGGTAGGGCGAGACAAACCAGTCCACCGGGAGCCGATTGACCAGCGCGCGCACCTGGCGGGCTTCGGCGCTGCTGCGCGGCGGGGCGGTCAACGGGTGGTGGTGGACCGTGGCACTGGGTGCCGGCAGCGCTGCGTGGGTCTGTGGCGCGGCTGGGTTGGTGATGAGGTGCAGCGCGGCGATGCCGGGGTGATCGGCCCAGGCGTGTGCCAGGCCGCGGGTCACCCGCCCGATCCCGGGGAAGGCGGCGCTGGCGTAGCGGGCGTCGACGACCAGGTGCAATGGCTCAGTCGGCATGGCGATACCACCCGATGAGGTAGCCGCACGCGCTGGCGTACGAGGCAAACGCCTTGAGCGGTGACCAGGCGATCCGCCAGCGCGGGTCGCCGAAAGACCACGGCACGAAACAGTGCACGGGGATCCACAACGTGCGCACGACGAACCAGACCAGTGCGTGCAGCGGCGTCACAAAAACATTGCCGGCGCGCCCGCGCGCGGGAACACGGCGCACCGCCTGGGCATGCCCCGCGCCGTAGGCGACGTGCTTGCGCCAGAGTTCCCCCAGCGTCGCGGGCGCGTGATGGGTCACCCAGGCGCCGCCGCTCTGGACAAAGACGACGGGGTTCTGGTCGCTGTGCAGGCGGCGCACGCGGATGAAAAAATCACTGTCGACGCCGCGGGTCAGTGTGTCGTCGAACCCGCCGACGTGCTCAAAAACCGCCCGGCTCACCAGGCAACAGGTAGTCGTGATGCTGCATTGGTAGTGGGGTGGGTCGGGCGTCGTGACGGTGTCGGTGGGCACAATCGGATTTTCGATGCGTGCCACCTGGGCCGCGACCGCGCGCTCGAATGGGCTCGCGTCGGCGGGGAGGATGCGGGCAGCCCCCGCGATGGACACGCCGGGTGTCTGGACCGACCGATACAACCGTTCGATGCAATCGAGGTGCCCGAACTGTGCGTCGTCGTCGACGAACAAGAGCCAATCGGCCACAGGTACCGTGCCAGCCTGCTCGAGCTGGGCGAGGCGGGCGACGCCGTGGTTGCGGGCGCGGCCGTTGGGAGCGACACCGGCGACGACGACGACGGCGCTGGGCTGCAGCGTTTGGCCCGCGAGCAGACGCGCAGTGTCGAGCGGCTCGGTGCGGGTGGTGGGGATAATCAGGGCGATGAGCGGGGTATGTGCGGTCATGGTGTCAGCCGATCAACGGACGGTACAGGGCAACGAGCTGGGCTGCGACGGCGGGCCACTGGCGGTCAGCCAGGGCTACCCGTGCCTGGTCGGTCAGGCGCCGGCGCAGCGCTGGGTCGTCGAGGAGGCGGCAGATGGCTGCGATGAATGCGTCTGCGTCGGCGGCGACCAACAGCTCGTGGTCGTGGCGCAGCGGGAGCCCCTCGCACGCCATCGGCGTACTCACGATGGGCCGGCCGGCGCCGACCGCCTCGAGGATTTTAATGCGGACGCCGCTGCCCCACCAGATCGGCACGACGACGACCGTCGCCGTCGCATAAAACGCGGCGACCGCGCTGGTCACCCCGTGGGCACAGACCCCGGGTACGATGCCGATATCGGCGGGTCTGGCACCGACGAGATCGAGGACGAGGTCAGGGTAGCGCTGCCGCACTGCGGGCCAGCATTCGGTGAGGAACCAGGCGACGCCGTCGCGGTTGGGTTGGTGCGCGAAATGGCCGACACACAATATCCGCGGCGGTGCGCCTGCGGGCGCAGGTGCCACAGCGCCGAGGGGCAACCCACTGGGGACATGGACCGCGTGGTCGATGCGCCAATAATCGCGCAGCAGCACGAGATCGGCACTGCCGTGGGTCACTACCAACGAGACTCGGCGCAGCGCGCGCCACTCGTGCCAGGCGACCAAGAGGAGCCCCAGCGCACGCCGGATCCATTGGTACCCCCCTGGGGTATGCGCGAGGCGCCGCCAGAGACCGAGGGTGTCGAGGGCGGTGGCGGTGCAGATAGTGGGGATGCGGCCGAAGCGGGGTGCGTAGATCGCCATTCCGCTGTATTCGAGCTGGACGAGGTCGGGGGGGTCGTCGCGCAGCAACGCAGTGATGGCAGCGTCGAGGGCGGGGCTGTGCCACCCGGCGAGCCCGGGCGGGCGCAGTGGGTGGGGGCGTGCAACCCGGGTGAATGCCTCGGCGCGCAGATCGCTGCCTGCCAACGCCTGCCAGTCGAGCGGTTGGTCGGGGTCGCAGAGCACAAACAGCGTGATGCGGTAGTGGGCAGCCAGGGCGGGTACCATGGCCGCGATGTGCCGCGTCATGCCGGTGACCGGGGGGAACGGCATGACGGGGCAGAGGATCAACAGATGGGGACGCGGAGCGTTTTCCCCTGCTGCTGGAATGACCGAATCAGACGAGTTTGTAGAGGGCTGCGGTCGCATGGTGCCATTGTTCTGTGGTGAAGCGCTGGGCGACGCGGGTACGGGCGTTGAGCGAGATGGTGATGCGCAGGGCGGCGTCGTTGAACACGCGGGAAATCGCCGTGCCCAGCGCGTCGGCGCTCCCGGCCCGCACCAGCAAACCGCTGGCATTGGATTCGATGATTTCGTAGATGTTGGTGATGCTGCTGGCGACCACCGGGCGCTCCATCGCCATCGCGACGAGCAGATCGAACGACATCGGCTCGGAGAACGAGGGCTGGACATAGACATCGACGCCGCGCAAGAACCCGCGCTGGTCGCTGACGTCGGGCAGAAAGTGGATGCGGTCGGGTTGGCTGGCTTGGCGTGCCAGTGCGCGCAGCGCGGTCGACTGGTCACCGCGGCCGACGATGACCAAGCGCGCGTCGGGTCGCTGCTGCCAGACGTGTTCCATGGCGTGGATGAGCACCGAGTGGCCTTTGGGGAGCGCGAGTTGACCGATTGCGGCGACCAACGGGCCGTCGTTGGGGAGCTGGAACACCGCGCGGTCGACATCGGCGGTCATGTGCAATGCATAGTGGGCGCTGTCGATGCCGATGGGGATGACCGCGATGGGGGTGCGTTTCAGGCGGTATTCCTGTTGCAGCGTCTGTTTGGCGGACGCGCTGTAGACGACGATATCGCTCAGGGTGTGCATGACGCGCTGACCGACGAGATTCGCGAGCAGACGGATGCCGTCGGTGCGCAATGTGGGGGTGACCTCGGCGATGGTGGCGATGCGCGTCGGCACATGGGCGATCCACAGCGCGGCATAGGCTTCGATGTCGGTGTCGGACGACGCCGACAAGACGTGCACGACGGCAGGGGTGTTTTGCAGAAAAAACGCCGTCAGGATGCGCAGCCGCAACAGCAGACCGGCGCTGGCCGGGATGTCGAGTGTCACGACGTCGATGGTCGGCACAGCGGCGGCCAGCGCTTGGATCGCGGGGTGCACGCGGCTGCTCTGTTCGACGATGACGATGCGGAAGGGTAGCGTGGCGACGTGCTGGATGAGATTGGTGAGGTAATGCAGCGTGTCGTCGTTTGATTCACGACCAATGAGATACATCACGGTGCTGCGGTATTGGTTCATTTTCTTCCTAGTAGCGTCCGTCGGTGGCGCAGCGTCGCGCCGAACCGGTCGAGATTCCACCCGAAGGCAGTCAGTAGGCGGCGATCGCCGGTGCGCAGCAGTCGCCACGGCAATGCGACGAGTTGGCGGGCGACGAATGCAATGATCCGCCACCACGGCTGGGTTTTCAGGTGCGCATAGATGCCGTTTTGGACATACAGATGCAGCCACGTGGCACTCCCACCGCCGCTGCCGTTGCGCTGGTGGACGATGACACTGTCGTGGGCGACGACGGTGCGCAGACCGAGCAGCTGGATCCGCCAGCACAGGTCGGTGTCTTCCCAGTATAAAAAGAGCTCCTCGTCGAAGCCTCCCAGACGCTGCCAGAGTGCCCGTGGCAGCAGGAGTGCCGCCCCCGGGAGTGTCGCCCGGTCGCTGCAGCCAGCCTGCGGTAGTCGGTGTTCGTGCGGGTAGCGCGTCTCAGGCGAAATCGCCCCGATGGTCGGGTCGGCTGCCATGTGGGCGATGAGCGGTGCAACCCAGTCGGGTGTCACCAGTATATCAGGATTGCAGAAGATGACATAATCACCAGTTGCCGCTGCTGCACCGCGATTGCATGCCGTGCCGTAGCCGACGTTGGTCGGATTGCTGATCCAGTGTGCCTGCGGCATATACCCCTGGGGGGTATCATTCGACGCGTTATCGACGCAGATGAGTTCGTGGCCGGCGCTGGCGGGGTCGGCTGCGTAGGCAGCAGCGAAGGCTGGGAGGACGGCGGCGCTCTGGTAGGTCACGACGATAATCGACACGCGCGGTGTACTCATCGGCTGTGCTCGCCGAGGCGACGATAGAGTGCTGCGTGGGCATCGGCGACGACGGGCCAGGTGTGGGGTGCCTGGGTCGCACGGGCAGCCGCAGCGACGGCGGTGCGATCGGGGTGGGTCAACAGCCGCTCGACGGCGCTGGCGAGTGACGCAGCGTCGCCGCTGCGATAGACGAAGCCGTTGACGCCGTCGCGCACGGTTTCGGTGACGGTGGGTACATTGGGCACGATGCAGCAGACGCCGGCGGCCTGGGCTGCCACGAGCATCCCTGAGGTGGTGATTGCGCTGTACGGCAACACGAGTGCATCGGCGGCGGCGAGTCGTTGGGCTGCTTCGTGGTCGGTGACGTAGTGAGGGTGCAGCGAGATGTTGACCCGGCGGGCACTGCGCTGATGGATCTCGGAGAGGTAGCGTCTGTCGCTGGGATGCCCGGCGACGATGAGCAGCGCGTGGGGCAAGAGTTCCATCGCGTCGATGAGGGTCTCGAGGCCTTTATAGCGGCGGATGAGCCCGAGAAACAGCAGAATCGGGCGTTCGGGGTCGAGCCCCAACGCCGCCCGGGCAGCAGAGCGACTGGGCAGCGGGCCGAAAGGCTCGGGGCGATGCCCGTGCGGGATGACCACGATGCGCAGGTCGTGGCGGGGGTGGCGTTCACGCAGGCTGGCTTTGGTGGTGTGTTGGTGGGTGATCACCGCGGCGCACACCCCGATGACCCGAGCGGTGGTCCACGCGGCGATATCGGGGTGAAAACACTCGTGGGGCGTCAGATTGTGGGCTGTCCAGATAATCGAGACGCCGCAGAGGCGGCAGCACCACAACAGCAGCACCCACCCCCAGGCGCGCATGAGGCAGACCAGGCGCTGCGGGTGTTGGACGAGGGCGTCGTAGAAGTGCAGGTGGAGCACCCGCGAGCCGCCGCCGAAGAGCATGCGCCACCACGAACGCCGGGGCGATCGGCGATCGACGCGAAACTCGGGCGGCAGTGCGCCGTACAGGTCGTCGAGATAGGGGTTTTGGGCGAGGCGTGGTGGGAACGGGTAGATGTCCATCGTGCCCCCTGTCTATGCCAGACGGGCGATGTGGCGTTGGATCTGCCCGCTGATGAGGTCGATCGCCGGCCGAGTGTCGTCGCCACTGGGGACGATGACGTGGGCATGCGTCCGCGACGGTGCGACGAATTGTTGGTGCATCGGGCGTACCGTGGCCAGGTATTGCTGGCAGACCGAGACGACGTCACGGCCGCGTTCTTGGGTGTCGCGCAGAATCCGGCGCAGCAAACGGATGTCGTCGTCGGCGTCGACAAAGACCCGCAGGTCGAACCGCTCGCGCAGGGCAGCCGCCACGAAGACGAGGATACCGTCGACGATGATCACCGGCTGGGGCATCACCAGGGTGCCCCCCACCGCCCGAGTATAGGCGACGTAGTCGTACTCGGGCACGACGACCGGCTGCCCGGCACAGAGTTGGTCGAGGTGGGCGACGCAGAGTTCGGTGTCGAAGGCGTCGGGGTGGTCGAAGTTCATCCGTTGCCGCTCGGCGAACGGGTAGTCAGCGAGGTCGCGGTAGTACGCGTCGTACGGGATCCACGCGATCCCATCACCTCCCGCGGCGGCAATGATCTGACGGGTCAGTGTCGTTTTGCCTGAGCCGCTGCCGCCGGCGACCCCGATGACCAACGGCCGCGTCAAACCGCACCGCCGGAAGTGGGTGCGGGTTGGATGTTGCGGGCCACCGCGAGCATCAACCCGATGGTGCACCAGAGCAGCGCCGTCATGTGCGAAAACTCGATGTTGAAAAAATAATGATCGAGCATGCCTACGGCGAGCGCCGCCACGACCCCGGCTTGTAACCCGATGAGCCAGCTGGCATGGAGCTCGTCGTTGTGGGCGACGGCCTGCCTGAGGCTGCGCCACGAACGGGCGAACAAGGCTGCCATCATGCCGATGAAAATCAGCAAACCGACCAACCCGAGGCGTTGGGCGATCGCCAAGTAGATGTTCGAAACGCCGGCGACCAGGTCGATGTCGGGTGCGCGGCCGAAACCGATACCGAAAAACGGGTATGCCTGGATGACGGCGATGGCGTTGGTGAATTCGGCCAGGCGCATCTGATTCGCCCGGTCTTGGAATTGCACGCCTTGGACGATGCGGGTGACGAATTGCTCACCGATCCCGACGAACACGAC
>JBJOJU010000406.1:0-3258 GCA_046046485.1 Chloroflexota bacterium
GCCGTGGGGCGTTGAACGTAGATACACGACCGGTTCCCATGAAATGCGTCGTGCCGGTCGCATGCGACCGAATGCACGGATATTCGCGAGCGCCGTTGGATTGTTCCGGAGCTCGATCCCGCAGTAGTCGCAGTCGCATGCGACCTGGTGACCACCTGGAGAATATAGCCCCACGGCATGCCGTGGGGCTTTGGACGTGATTGATAGCTGGGTGCATGCCGTGGGGCGTTGGACGTAGATACACGACCGGTTCCCATGAAATGCGTCGTGCCGGTCGCATGCGACCGGTGGACCACCTGCAAAACAATGCCACAGTCAGCCCCCGTACTGGGGCACGCCGTGGGGCGACGGCCGTGGGGGGTGGCTGAGGCATCCCGTGGGCTTTTGTGGAAGTCACGGACGCACAGGGTCGACAGGAGTGCACCAAAAGGGCAGTCAGCCGTTCGGCTGACTGCCCTTTTGGTGTTCGATGTGGGTCGCTTACGGTGTGGGCGTACGGGTAATGTGGACGTCGTGTGTTTTGGGGCCTAAGACGACCACACCGCCGTTGCGCAGTCCGACCAGAGAATTCGCATACCCGGCTGCGACGGTGTAAATACCGGTGTATCCTTCGGGATCGGCACGTTGCGAGAACGAATTGTCGCCCCAACCGAAGAATGTCCCGTCGTTGCGGAGTGCCAGCGAATACTTGTTGCCGGCACTGATGTACTTTACGTCGTTGAGGGTCTTCGGGACCTCCGTTTGGTGTTTGTCGTTGTTGCCCCAGGCGATCACACTGCCGTCGGCGAGGAGTGCGAGTGAATGATCGAGCCCGGCTGACACCATGGTTGCGTTGTCGGTGATGACCAATGGTTGTGCTTGGCCGACGGTGTTTGCACCCCAGCCGAAGACGCGGCCGCTCTTCGTGACGGCCAACGAGTGGCGCTGACCCCCCGCGACCTGTACGACATTGCGCAACGTCGAGGGGACGCTGGCTTGTCGGAACGTGTTTTCGCCCCAGGCGACTACACTACCGTTTGTTTTGACGGCAAGTACGTGGGCATACCCAGCGCCGATAGAAGTGACATCCTTCTTGGCTGCCGCTGGGATGTTAAGCTGGCCACGATTATTCGCTCCCCAGCCGTAGACACGGCCGTTCTTGAGCGCGACGGCGAAGTTCGTCCCGACGGCGATGTCGCTGACCCCGGTCGCGCAGCAGGGCAACAGGGATGCCTGATATTCGTCGTTCATCCCCCAGGTGACGAGCGACCCGTTTTGGAGCAAGCCGAGGACGAACGACGCGCCGATGACGCCTTTTTTCAGCATCGTCTGGATCGGGGTGGGTGTAATCGTGGGCGTGTTCGTGACGGTATAGACCGGTGTTTTCGAAGGGGTGTTGGTCATGACGGTCGGTGTGTACGTGGCGTGGACAAAGCCCATATCGCGCACTTTACACTTCAGGGTTGTCCCGGTGCAGCCGGGAGTTTTGCCGACCGTCCCGCCTGCGAGCCCGTACTCAGGGCCCTGAACTGCAGCCTCGTATGCGGTGCGGCCGAAGAGATACGCCACCTTGAAGACGACTTTGCCGCCGATTGGGACCGCGCCGTACGTCTGCACGAGCCCGATGGTCGCTTCCCCGTCGCCGTCGTCGCGGCCAAGGTAGTAGTCGCCTTCTGGATCGCGGTCGGCATTGATACCGGTGGTGACGTTTGCTTCTGCGCCGGAATAGAGTGCAATGACATAGCGGGAAGCAAGGTGTTCTGACAGGACAATGTTGTCTGCACTGATGGTCGAGTACCCACGGCGATTGTTTGTTTCCATGCGGTCGCCGGTGGCAAACTTACCGCTGGCGTTGGTTGCACGCAGCACAGTGGCGTCGCTGATGGCGGTTTTCATGGTGAATGTCGTCTCGATTTCGATGAATTTCGAGTTTTTATTGAAATGAAAATCGTTTTCCATCGTGAAGTCGGTCGTTTCAGACGACTGAATGTAGCGCAGGTCCCAGGTTTTCCCGCGGTACAAGACGCCCGATTTGTTCACCAGCCGAGCGTTGGTGGTGATGTCGTGTGGTGATTGGTTGTTGTTATCGGTGTAGTCGAACCAGTCTGGGCCGAAGCCGATGATTTCGTCGGGCTCGTAGGAGTGTGCGAGGAAGTCGGCAGACGCGGAGAATTTGCCATTGCAGGAAGGGTCGAACAGGATACCCGGCGCGACACGGTAATCGGTCCCCAGTGAACCAGTGTCTTTGAGTCCGACTTTCAGACAGTTACCCTGCATGACTTTGGCGACACGCGCAGAACGGTCGGCTGGAGCAGCTGTCTCGGGAGCGGCATACGTTGCTTGCGGTGTCTGATGCAACAGCAGGCTGGCGAGAATGGTCGTGAGGAGGAGGGCAATGCGTGTGAATGGTGGGGGCTGGTGCATACGTGTGTCTTCCTGAATGGCAACTGATTGTCGTACGGTGTACTATCCACTGTATATTATTAATGAACGGTGCGGATTGTCAATTCTCGCATGAATGCGAAGGTTATTGTCAGCAGAAAAAAATCTGATAACTGTTTCCATAATCTCTGCCGACGTGGGAAGTTTCGCTGAATCTGGTGCTCTCAGTAATGCAGAAAAAGCCCACGCGCTGACGTTTGGGCGAGTCAAAGCTAATTGTATGAAACTAATGACCGTTGCGTTGTTTCGCGCGGAGTTCGTCTGACCAGGTGCTCTTGATGTAGTCGAGGATCAGGGTGACTTCGCTGCTCGAGAGGACGGTATTGAACGCCGGCATGGCGTTTTTGGGGTTGCCAGTGATGGCAGCACCGCCGTAGACGACCACGCCGATGAGGTAATCGTCGGCGTGGTGCCAGGTATGACCGCTGGCGTCGTGCGGCGGTGCAGGCCAGGAGCCGTCGGGGTTCTGCGTCTGCCAGTTGGGTTGACCCTCGAGATTGGCACCGTGGCATGATGCGCAGTGGGCTGCGTAGAGCTCTGCGCCGCTGGCGGTGCGACTGGTCGACGTTGAGGGCGCTTGGTAGGTGACGATGGTGACGACGACGAATGCGAGGATGATCACGGTGATGAGTAACACGCTGCGGTTCATGCTGCACCCCAGAGATTGCTTACGCCGTCGCGGACGAGGAGGCACCCGAGAATCGCCAGGAGCACACCGCTCCCCACGAGGATGTACTGGTAGAGTTTCGGCGAGAGTGCATGGCGATTGTGGCCGAGGAGCGACGCCAATGTGGCGCGGACCCCGACGAGCATCAGATAGAACCCGACAATGAACCC
>JBJOJU010000022.1:0-14046 GCA_046046485.1 Chloroflexota bacterium
TCGTCAGCGGGCCGTACATCTGGACGGTCGATCGCGACTACCTCGACTTTGCCTATACGATGAGCAACCCGATCCCCGAGCATCCGTTTGGGACCGACGAGTTGGGGCGTGACTTGTTCGCGCGGTCGCTCTACGGCGGTCGGATTTCGATTTCTGTCGGTATCACGGCGATGTTGATTGCGGTGTTCATCGGCTCGCTCGTGGGTTCGGTTTCGGGCTACTTGGGCGGCACGGTCGATGAAGTCTTGAGCTTTATTACAAATTTGTTCTTGTCGTTGCCCCAGTTGCCGTTGCTTTTGCTCACGGTGTACCTATTCCGTGACTCGGTGACCGCGGTACTCGGGCTCGAGTTCGGTATGTTTGTGATCGTGGTGACGATGGTCGGTCTGCTGGCCTGGATGTCGACGGCGCGTATCGTGCGTGCCTCGTTCATCTCGCTCAAGCAAAAAGAATTCGTCGAAGCCGCGGTGTGCGTGGGCGTCAAGCAGTCGCACATCATGTTCAAGCACATCCTGCCCAACGCGATGAGCCCGATTATCGTGGCTGCGACGCTCGAAATCGGCAGTGCCATTTTGAGTGAGTCGACGCTGTCGTTCTTGGGCATCGGCTTCCCGCCCGACACCCCGACCTGGGGTCGTCTGGTGACCGACGGCAGCCAGTACCTGCAGGTTGCACCGCACCTACCGTTGATCCCGGCTGCGTTGATTTTCGTCACCGTGCTGAGCATCAACTTCATGGGTGATGGTCTGCGCGACGCACTGGATCCGCGCTCGCGGCTCTAGGAGAACGATGGAACCCACGCGTATCACCATGCTTGCGCCCTTCGGCATTCGGCCGAAGGGCACACTTATCGCCCGCATGCTGCCCCTCGCCCAGGCGTTGACAGCAGTGGGCATGCAGTGTGTCATCGTCGCGCCGCCGATCCACAACCCGCAGGACGCGGGGAGCAGTGTCGACCACGGCGGGGTAATCGTGACCCATACCCCGGTCGCACGCATGCCCGGGCCGTTGGGGGTGGTCGAGCTGGCCTGGGCGATGGTCGCTGCGACCCGTGCGACCCGCCCCGACGTGGTGTATCTGTTCAAGCCCAAAGGACACGCCGGTCTGGCGGCGGCCTGGTATTGCCGCTTGTTCCCCCAGACCGCACTCGTCGTGGACTGCGACGACCGCGAGGGGACCGGTGGCTGGAACGACGTACTCGCCTATCCGCGCCCGGCGCGCTGGCTGTTCGATTGGCAGGAACGCACGTTGCCCCGGCGCGCAGATGCAGTGACTGTTGCGAGCCGCACGCTGCAGAGTCTGTGTTGGGCCGATGGCTGTACCAGCGATGCGGTCTGGTATGTGCCCAATGCGGCCGATCTCGAGCGGGCACCGACTGTTGCTGCAGACACCGCCGTGCCGCGATTGGTGCTGTATACCCGGTTTTGGGAGTTCGACAGCGGCGCGGTCGTCGCGGCGTTGGCAGCGGTGTGTGCGCGGCATGCGACGGTCGTCTGTGATGTCATCGGCAGTGGCGAAAACGGCGAAGAGACGGTGTTTGCGGCTGCCTGCGCCGCCGCCGGGATTGACACGCGGGTGGTCATGCACGGGTGGCAGCAGCCCGATACGATACCCGCGTTGTTGGCGCAGGCGGTGATCGCGGTGGTGCCGGTGCGCGATACGCTGATCAACCGGGCTCGTTGTTCGGCGAAACTGCTCGAATTGCTGGCGGCGGGGTTGGCGGTGGTGGGGAACGATGTCGGTGAGACGCGCGCGTTTGTGCAGCATGGGGCGAACGGCATGCTGGTGCCCCCCGATGATCCCGTCGCATTCGCCGATGCCATCGTCGCGTTGCTCGATGATCCGACACTGCTCGCGCAGTTGCGCGCCGGTGCGCGAGTCAGCGCACACACGCAGCGCTGGGAGCAGCGCGTTCCGGCGGTGCGGGCTGCGCTAGCGCAGGCAGTGATCGCCGCGTCGTCCCGCGGTGGCCGTTAGGCTGGAGGGATTGTCGCGCAGCAACGACGCAGGGCCGGCGGCCCTGCGTTTTTCATTGGTGCGCTAGCAAACGCACGCGAGAAACAGCCGGGAGCGGCGCATGGGGTGATCGCCGCGACGTCCCGCGGAGGCCGCTAGGCTGGAGGAGGTGTCGCGCGGGAACAGTGCAGGGCCGGCGGCCCTGTGTTTTCAACGGATGCTATAACCCAAATGCGCGCAAAAAGAACACAGCGGTGAGGAGCAGTGCGAACAGCCAGGTCAAAACGGCGATGGCGTTGTCTTGGATGTCGGCGAGGGTGATGTTGCCGTCACGCTTGGTTTCGTAGCGCACGCCGCGCCAGTAGGTGACTTTGCCCGGTTGGCCAGGACCGAAGCGACGCCACAACACGACAGTCTGCACGACGAGAATGGCGCCGAAGAGCAGGCCACGGAGGGTGAGTGGGAGCGGGAGGTAGGTCGAGACGGCGAGGGCGATGACGAACACAATCGGGATGCGCCACTGGGGCGGCGGCAGGGGGAGTTGCATGAGGCGCTCCGCTGACGTATATACTGTACGTATGAGTATAGTAGAGAACATCGAATGTCTGAGGTAAATTATCCAATTGCGCGACCGAAACCGTCGCTGATCGGTGCGCTGGTGCGGTCGGTGTTGTGGCTGATGCTCGTGGTGGTGGTGTATGGCGCAGTCGTGGTCTACCTGGTGCGCATGCAGAGCCTGCGCGACGAGACGCAACCGGCCGATGCGGCGATTGTGTTGGGTGCCGCGGTATGGGCCGGGTCGCCCTCGCCGGTGTTGAGTGCGCGCTTGAGCCACGCCCTCGAGTTGTTCCAGAAAAAGCAGGTGCAGTACATCATCGTGACCGGTGGCGTCGGTCGGGGCGATAACCTGTCGGAGGCGGAAGCGGGTGCGCGCTACCTTATCGACAACGGCGTGCCCGAGGGAAATATCTTGCTGGAACGCGAGGGGAAGTCGACCTACGAGAGCCTGCAAGCCGCGGCGTTGTTGGCGGCGCCCTTGCAGTTGCGCCGGGTGTTGTTGGTGAGCGACCCGTTTCACATGCTGCGGTCGCTCAAGATGGCGTACGATCTGGGGTTTGAGGCATATGGGTCGCCGACGCAGACCTCGCCTATTTCGAGCCAACCGACTCAAGAGACCTATCATCTCGTCCGCGAGGCGGCGGCGTATACCTCGTATGTCTTTGGGTTTGCGCGGTGAGCGCCGAGTGGAGGAACGGTCGCTGCGTCGTCGACGCAGCGACCGTTTTCTGTTTAGGCACGTGCGGCGAGGGCTGCGCGGTTGACGACGTGCTTGGGGGTGCCCCCGGCGCAGACGCGGGCGATTTCGAGCCCGGCGTAGTGCTGGAGGCGGACCAGCGATGCCTCGGAGTACCAGGCGATGTGCGGGGTGATCAGGCAGGTTTCGATGCCTCGGAGCGGATGGTCGGCGGGCATTGGTTCGCGTTCGAGCACGTCGAGGGCGGCCCCGGCCAGGCGACCGGCGCGCAGTGCGTCTGCCAAGGCCTGGGCATCGACGATGCCGCCACGGGCCGTGTTGATGAGGTAGGCACTGGGTTTCATCTGTGAGAGCCGGGTGGCATTGATGTAGTGGCGGGTCTCGTCGTTCAGCGGCAGGTGGATACAGACGAAGTCGCTGCTGCGCAAGATTTCGTCTGTGCTGGCGGCGGTGACGCCGTGGGCAGCGAACACGTCTGCGCTGACGAATGGGTCGTAGGCGGCGACGGCCAGGTTGAATGCCTGGCAGCGTTTGGCGACTTCGCGGGCGATATTGCCGAAGCCGAGCAGACCGACGGTCTTTTCGGCGAGGCCGATGATGGGGTGGTAGAGGTTGTCGTTCCACACACCTGCCTGCACCGCAGCGACCGACTGCGGGATCTTGCGCACCATGGCGAGCAACAGAGCCAGGGTGTGGTCGGCGACTTCTTGGACGCCGTAGTCGGGGACGTTGACCACCATGACGCCGTGTTCGGTGGCGGCCGCCACGTCGACACTGTCGTAGCCGACGCCGTAGCGGACGATCATTTTCAGATTGGGCAATGCGGCAAAGACCTCACGCGTCAACGGGGCGTATTGGTTGAGCAGGGCTTCGGCGTCGGCACACTGGGCAATGACGTCGGCGGCGGTTTTGCACTGCCGCACGACAAACGTGACGTCGTAGGGAGCGAGGGCGGCCAACTCGTGGTCGTGGTGGGCGTAGGTGGCATCGGTGACATAGACACGGTGGATCATGTGCGCTCCTGTCGGTGGTCCACGGCGATGTGGGCGGGTTGGAGGGTTTCGAGCACGGCGACGATGTGGTCGAGCCAAGCCGACGCGGCCCGCTGGCGGGCGATACGCACGAATTGCGGGCCGATTTTGACGGCCGGTTCGCGCAGGAAGCGGCGCGTGAGCTTGGCCCGGGTTTCGTCGTGGCCGTCGGGGAGTTTGATGATGTATTCTTGCTCGGTGGCGACGACCGACGGCACACCGGCTTGGAGGGCCAGCGATTTGATGTGCAGCCAGGTCAACAGGTGTTCGACCGGCTCGGGCGGCTTCCCGAAGCGGTCGCGCAGCATAGCGCGCAGCCCGCGCACGGCAGCGACGGTCTGTGCTTCGGCGAGGTGCTGGTAGGTCGACAGGCGGACCTGGTCGTCGGGGATGTAGTCGACAGGAAGAAACGCGTTGAGGGGCAGATCGACCGTGACCAGCGGGGTGACGAGGACCTTTTCGTCGACTTTGATGCGCTTCTGGGTCGCTGGGTCGACTCCGACATCGGCTGGTTGTTGCTCCTGGGCGGTGTCGAAGCGGTATTTCATGGCCCGGACAGCCTGCTCGAGCAGGCGCGAGTAGAGGTCGAAGCCCACCGCCGAGATGTGGCCGCTCTGCTCGGCGCCGAGGACATTGCCCGCCCCGCGGATTTCGAGGTCGCGCATGGCGATGCGGAAACCGGCGCCGAGCTCGGTGGCTTCTTGGATCGCCTGCAGGCGTTGGTGGGCTTCGATGGTCAGCGGGATGCCCGGGGGCAGGCACAGGTAGCAGTAGGCGCGCTGGGTGCTGCGACCGACGCGGCCGCGCAGTTGATAGAGCTGCGAAAGGCCATAGAACGGCGCGTCGTCGATGATGATGGTGTTGGCCGACGAGACGTCGAGCCCGTTTTCGATGATGGTCGTGCACACGAGGACGTTGGTCTTGCCCGTGTAGAAATCGAGCATTACTTTTTCGAGTTGATGCTCGGGGAGCTGCCCGTGGCCCACCCCGATGCGCGCACCGGGCACCAGCCGGTGGAGCGAATCGGCGAGGTGGTAGATCGATTGGACGCGGTTGTGGACGACGTAGACCTGCCCGTCGCGCTCGAGTTCGCGCTCGATGGCCTCGCGGATCTGGCGGTCGTTCCGCGGGATGAGGTACGTCTTGACCGGCATCCGCTCTTCGGGGGGCGTTTCGATGACACTCAGGTCGCGGATGCCCGCCAGCGACATGTGCAGCGTGCGCGGGATGGGTGTGGCGGTCAACGTGAGCACGTCGATGCCCGCTTTGAGCTGCTTGAGGCGCTCTTTGTGCTTGACCCCGAAGCGCTGTTCTTCGTCGACGATGAGCAAGCCCAGGTCTTTGAACTGGACGTCGTTGGAGAGCACGCGGTGCGTGCCCACCAAGATGTCGACCGCGCCGCTGCTGGTGGCCGCCAAGACCTCGGCGACTTCCTTCGGGCTGCGGAAGCGCGAAATTAGCTCGACTTTGATCGGGAAGGCCGCCATACGCCGGCTGAATGTTTCGAAATGCTGTTGGGCGAGTACCGTGGTGGGGACTAACACCGCGACTTGTTTGTGGTCTTGGACGGCTTTGAACGCAGCGCGCAGGGCGACTTCGGTCTTGCCGAAGCCGACGTCGCCGCAGACGAGGCGATCCATGGGCTGGTCTGACTCCATGTCGCGCTTGACGTCGGCGATGGCTTTGAGCTGGTCGACCGTTTCGTTGTAGGGGAAGGCTGCTTCGAACTCGCGCTGCCAGGCGTTGTCGGGGGTGTAATGGAAGCCCTTTGCCGTGCTGCGTTTGGCGTAGATCGCCAGCAGCTCTTCGGTGAGGTCTTCGACCGATTTGCGGGCTTTGCGCTTGGCCCGCTCCCACTCTTGGGTGCCCAGGCGGGTCAGGGTCGGTTCGGCGTCGCCGGCGCCGATATAGCGCGACACACGGTCGATCTGGTCGACGGGGACGTAGAGTTTGTCACCAGCGGCATAGCGCAGATTGAGGTAGTCGCGCTCGACGTTGTCGATGCTGCGGCGAATCATACCGTCGTAGATGGCGATGCCGTGTTCGATGTGGACGACGTAGTCGCCGATTTGCAGCCCGCGGAGAAACGCGGCGCGGTCTTGCGACGAGCGGTCGTCGCGTTCGCTGCGCTTGGGTTTGCTGGCGGTGCGGCGCTGGGTCCACCCGAAGATTTCGGTGTCGGTGTAGACGGTGGTGCGCAGGAGCGGCGAGGTCCACCCGCTGTCGACGACGCCGTGGACGAGGGCCAAGTTGGCGTCTGACGCGCCGGCTTCGACGACCATCTCGTGCAGACGGGCGGCCTGCGGCGTCACCAGAATCACGTGTTCGCCGTTGGCGAGTCGCACAGTGACGTCGCGCACGAGATCTTTGAGGCGGCCGCCGTAGAGGTCGATCCCGCGGAAGAGGTCGACCGGCACGGGTTCGATGACCGGGTCGGGCTGGATTTCGGTGAAGGGGAGGTCGCTGGTGGCGATGTGATAGACCGCCGAGCGGTGCAGGAGCGTCCGCCAGGGTTGGACGACGACGGGGTACCAGGGGGGCAGCTCGCCGGCTTCGACGTGTTGGGTGCGCCGTGTTTCGTGCTGGATGCTGTATTCGCTGGCTGCCTGGGCGACCAACACCGGCTCGCTGACGACCAGCGGCGCGTGGTCGGGCAGGTAGTCGAGCAGGGTCGGCTGCGCGTCGCCCAGGGTGAAGAGCGGGGCGATGAGGGCGCGCCCTTCGAAGGGTTCGTCGGCGGCGAAGCGGTCGATGAGCTGTTCCCACTCGGTGCGGGCTTCGTCGCGCAGCGCCGTCATGTCTTGGGCGCGCAGCCACTCGACCACCGCGCCGTGGCGGTGGTGGTCGTATTCGTAGGCCGGGCCCACCGCCAGACTGGTGAGGGTGGCGGTGCTGCGCTGGGTGAGGGGGTCGAAGGCGCGGATGGCGTCGATGTCGTCGCCGAAAAACTCGATGCGCACCGGTTGCGCTGCGCCTACCGGGAAGATGTCGATGATGCCACCGCGGCGATTCACTTCGCCGGGTTCGGTCACCGACGCGGCGATGCGATAGCCGATCTGGGCGCAGCGGGCGACGAACTGCAGCGGGTCGAGGCGGGTATTGAGTGCCAGGTGCAGGCTGCTGGCGGCAAGGTCGGCCGGGGCGATCGTGGGCTGGAGCAGCGCCCGAATAGGCGCGACGACGATACACGGCGCTTTGGACTGGAGCGCTAGCAGCGCTTTGAGACGCGCTGCAGTGCTCTCGGTACTGGCCGACATCGGCTCGTAGGGGATGGCGTCGTTGGCGACGAAATGATACGCCGGGCGCTGCGGCAGCCACAGACTCAGGTCTTCGGTCAACCGAATGGCTTCGTCGGCATGGGCCACCACCACCACGACCGGGCGGTCGTCGTGCAGTGCCAATGCGGCCAGCAACGGTGCCGTACCGGCTTTGCGGACATTGGCCACGTGGATCTGGTACGTGCCGCGCAGTGCTTCAGAGAGCGAAACAACCTCGGCAATGTCTGCGATGCGCTGGGTGATCTGGGCGAGTGTCTGCGACATGCGGGTTCTTTCGGGCTACCAGTCGCGCGTACCCAACACCGTCAGGGTGGGTGGTGGCGTGCTGGTGCCATACGGGGTGACACGGTCGAACTGACTTTCGGGCACGTAGAGCTTGTCGGTCCCGGCGAAACGGAGTTTGAGGTACGGGCGGTTTTTTCCGGCCAGATTCTGCAGCACGATGCCTTCGAACACCGCGATACCGTGATCGAGATGGGTCACGTATTGGCCGGGTTCGTAGGGCAGGTCACGGGTCGCATCGGCGTCTGCGCGACTGGCTGGGTTGGTGTAGACCAACGTCTGCAGCGGGCAACGCGTATCGAGGAGCCGCAGGTGCTCGGGTGGCGCGTCGCTGAGCAGCAACAGCTGCGGCGTCCGCAACAACCGGTCAGCCGGGGCCGAGACCGTCGGGTACCACTGGGGCAGGCGCCGGTGCTGCATCAAGCGCAGCCGGGTGGCGGGCTCGTAGCGGGCTTGGTTGGCCGCTTGAGTGATACACCCGTCCGGGTTGGTGATACAGACGATCGTCTGCGGCGGCAGGGTGTCGAGGAGCGTCGCCGGCGGGGTGTCGAGGAGCAGCGGTTGGATGATGGTGTCGCCCACGAAGGGCACGCCGTGGCTCAGTGGGTCGAGGAACCCGGCCCACTCGGCGTGCGTGGTGGTTTCGAGCTCGCCCAACACCCCGCTGCGCAGCTGTTCGATGAGCGCAGGGAGGCGCTGCAGATCAGCCTCGACCCGCAGGCTGATGGTCAGCGCTGCGAGCGGGGCGATACAGCGGTGTTCGATCGGGTTGTAGGTGCGGATCGACTCGATGGTGGTGTCGAAAAACTCGACCCGCACCGGTGACCCCTGGTCGGGGTAGATGTCGACGACGCCACCGACCCGGCGGACGTCGCCCGGCTGTGCCAGTGATTGGGCGCTGCGGTACCCGTACGATCTGCAGCGCTCGGCGAACGTGACCGGGTCGAGCTGGTCGCCCGGGTGGATCGTCTGTCGGCAGGTACGCCAGGTTGCCTGCGAAATCGTCGGCTGCAATGCAGCCCTGCTGGTCGCGACCACGATGCAGTCGGGGTGCTCGGCCAGGGCAGCGTGGACCGCGAGACGGTCGGTGACCGCTTGGGGGTCGAGCTGTTTGGTCTCGTACGCGTAGTGTTGGTGGGTTGGGTAGCGCAGCACGCGCCGCTGCGGGAACGTGCGCCGCAGATGGGTCGCCAATCGCAGCGCGTCGCCTTCGTGTTCACACAGGAGGAGCGCGCTGGTCGTCAGGTTTGGCAGCAGGGCGACGATGAAAGGGGTCGCAGCGGCGGAAGCGAGCCCGTGGATGGCATACGATTGCCCTGCAGACAAAGCGCTGCCCAGCGCTGCATGGTCGTGCGCGCTGCTGGGTGCGGTGGTTGGGGGCGGCGTCGGTTCCATTACCATCGTGGCAATCGTATCACGGATTCGTCGGCGTCCGCTTCTGCCAGTAGCGCGCGAGGCCCTGCTGACTCATGGTGATCGATGCACCTTTTTGATAGGCGCTGATGCCCAAATCGGTCGCTTCGTCGCCCATGTCTGCAGTCGCCTGCGCAGTGAGCAACCGGAGTTGTTCGGCGGCGTCGAGCCCTTGGGCGGTCCAATCGCGCACGAGGTGTGCCCAGCGCCAGTTGGCCGCCTGCAGGGTCGCGAGATGGGGCTCGATGTCGAAGATAGGGCCGTAGTGGGTCAGACAGATCACGCTGGGGTGGGCAGCCCGCAGACGGTCGAGTGAGGCATCCCAGGCGTCGAGGTCGATGTCGGGCGGCGGGGTGGCTGGGCGCACATATCGATAGCCCGGCATGCGGATCCCCGCCATGTCGCCGACGAACGCGACCCGGTCGCTGCTGCGCACATACATCAGATGATGAATCGCATGGCCGGGCGCGGGCAGTACCGCGAATGTCTGGTCGCCGATGATGAGCGTCTCGTCGCCCTGGAGTGCCACGATACGCGCAGCGGGTACGGCTTCGAACGCCCCCCACAGCACGTCCATCTGGTCACCGTAGATACGGGTGGCGCTGGCCAACAGTTTGGTGGGGTCGACCAGGTGGGGCACGCCGCGCTCGTGCACATACAGCGTCATCTGTGGGTAGTCGCGCAGGAGCACACCCACCGCCCCACCATGGTCGAGGTGGATGTGGGTGAGGATTATCGCCCCGATATGGGCGAAGGTGAGCCCGTAGCGCTGGAGCTCACGCCCCAGCGCGGGGATGCACACGGTCGGGCCGGGGTCGACCAAGATGTTGACACTGCCCCGGATCAGGTAGCAGCAGATAATCTCGGCTCGGCCGAGGTGCGAGGTGTCGAGGGCGACGATGTCGGCGGGCAGCTGGTGCATCGGGAGCTCCGTCATCAAGGGGAAAGATTTACTTGCTGCCTTGGAGTGCCTTCCAGACGCGCTCGGGGCGCATCGGGATGTCGAGGCTGGCCACCCCCAGGTGCGACAGCGCGTCGATGACCGCATTGGCGACTGCTGGGGTCGAACCCACCGTCGCGGCTTCGCCGATGCCCTTGACCCCCAGCGGGTTGAGTGGGGTCGTCGTTTCGGTCTGATCGAGCGTGAAAGTGGGGAAGTTGTCGGCGCGGGGCAACGCGTAGTCCATCAGCGACCCGCTCAACAGCTGGCCGTTTTCGCTGTAGACGACTTCTTCGTACAACGCCTGCCCGATACCCTGTGCCAGACCGCCGTGGACCTGGCCGGCGACGATGAGCGGGCTGATGCGCGGGCCGCAGTCGTCGACGCTGTAGTATTGGGTCACCACGGTTTCGCCCGTCGCCGGAGTCACTTCGACCACGGCGAGGTGTGCGCCGAAGGGGTAGAGCAGTGCGTTGTCTTTGGCACGGAAAAACTCGGTCGCTTCGAGCCCAGAGGTCGTTTCACCCGGCAATTTGTCGCTGTAGGCGCGCTTGGCAATCTCGCGCAGAGTGAGCTTGCTGTCGGGAGCGCCTTTCACCTGGTAGACCCCGTCGGTGTAGACGATGTCGCTCGGTGCTGCTTCGAGCATGTGGGCGGCGACGCGGATCGCCTTGGCACGGACCACTTCGATGGCTTGCACGAGCGCACCACCGCCCATCGCCAGCGAACGACTGCCCATGGTGCCATTGCCCATCGGCGTGGTCGCGGTGTCGCCCGACTTGATGATGATGTTGTCGAAGTCGGCACCCAGTTGGTCGGCGACTATCTGAGCGAAGGTGGTGTAAAGGCCTTGGCCGTGGGGCGAGGTGCCGGTGTAGACGGTCACTGTACCGGTCGGGTCGACGCGCAGCGTGGCGCTTTCGAACGGCCCGAAGCCGCACATTTCGACATAGACGGCAAACCCAAGACCGAGCACGGTGTCGCTTTTGCCAGCAGCGAAGTCGGCCTTGCGCTGGGCTTGCTGCTGCAGCAGATCGCGGTAGCGGCTGACCTCGATGAGGCGGCTGAGCGTTTTGTCATATTCGCCGGTGTCGTAGAGCGGGCCGGTGGGTGTCTTGTAGGGGAACGCATGCGGGGGGATGAAGTTTTTGCGTCGTACCTCGGCGGGGTCGAGCCCCAGCTCGTCGGCCACGGCGTCCATCATGCGCTCGATGTAGTACGCAGCTTCTGGGCGACCAGCGCCGCGGTAGGCGGCGACCGGCGTAGTGTTGGTGTAGACCGCCCGCACCGTGCCGTCGATATTGGGGATGTGGTAGACACCCACTGACATCATCAGGGTCAGGTTGACCAACCCGGCAGCGGCGGGGTACGCACCAGCATCGGCGGTGATGTCGAAACGCAATGCGTCGACGGTGCCGTCGGGTTTGACCGCGGCGCTGTAGGTTGCGATCTGGCCACGGCCGTGGGTGGTGGCGGCCATGTGCTCGATGCGGCCTTCGACCCACGACAGCGGCAGCCGGTGGTGCATGGCGATGGCCGCGAGGGCTGCGTCTTCGGCGAAGATGCCGATTTTGACCCCGAAGCCGCCGCCCACGTCGGGGGCAACCACGCGGATGAGGTTCTCGTCGATGCCCAAGACCTCGGCCAGCGCACTGCGGTTCATGTGGGGCGCCTGGGTGCTCGAATAGACGGTGATACCTTCGCCCAGCGGGTCGGGGTAGGCGACGACGGCGCGGCCTTCCATCGAGACGCCTGCGAGGCGTTGATTGGCCATGGTGCGCGTCACGACGCGGTGGGCGTTGGCGAAGGCATGGTCAGGGGCGCCGGCTTTTTTGGTGGTGGTGTGGTGGATGTTGTCGGGGAGGTCGGAAAACAGCTTCGGCGCATCGGGTTTGGCGGCGGCGAGCATGTCGCTGACCGCAGGCAACGGCTCGTAGTCGACCAAGACCGCGGCTGCACCGTCGGCTGCAATGGCTGCGCTGGTCGCAATCACGGCGGCGACGATTTCGCCCACGTGGCGCACGACCCCGTACGAAATCGGGTGGTGGCTCTGGGGGCGCTTCATGTCGATGCCCGTTTCGGAGGCACCTTCACCGCCCGAACCCAACGGCAACGGCCCACAGTAGCGTGCCAATTCGGCGCCGGTGATGACCTGACTGACCCCCGCGATGGCCAAGGCAGCCGTCGCATCGATTGCGCCCACGCGGGCGTGCGGGTACGGGCTGCGCACAAATGCAACGTGCAACAGCCCGGCTATTTTCATATCGCCGACATAGGAGCCACGGCCCTGGATCAAGCGCGGGTCTTCTTTGCGTTTGACTTCGGCACCGACGAGTTTTGCGTACGCCATGGTAATCCCCTTTGATGACAGACGTGGATAGGGTGATTATACCTTTTCGATAGAGAGTGGAGGAGAGAGCGTGGAGGACAGAGAGTAGAGGACAGAGAGTAGAGGATAGAGCGGAGAGGACAGAGAGTAGAGGACAGAGAGTAGAGGATAGAGCGTGGAGGAGAGAGAGTAGAGGACAGAGAGTAGAGGATAGAGCGTGGAGGAGAGAGCGGAATGGATAAAGCGGAGAGGAGAGAGCGGAGAGGAGAGAGCGGAGAGAGACGGAGACGTAAGGCGTGGTGTCGGACCTATGGTACGCCGTGCATCTTCTTTCTACACTCTATTCTCTGAACTCTACTCTCTAAAATTGACGTTGTAGCCCCCAGATGGTAGGATAGCGGCGTTCTTGTCAACGTAGCGGAGGCCCGGTCACATGAAACTCCACGAATATCAAGCGCGTGATATCTGCGCGAAGTACGGCATACCGGTCACCGGTGGTGGCGTGGCAACCACCCCTGCCGAGGTCCGCTCGATCGCCGAAAAGATCGGCGCGCCCGTGGTCGTCAAGGCCCAGGTGTTTGTGGGTGGCCGTGGCAAAGCCGGCGGTGTCAAACTGGCCCAGAACGCTGCCGAAGCCGAACAGCAAGGCAAAGCCATTTTGGGCATGGATATCAAAGGTCTGACCGTCGAGAAGGTGCTGGTCGCCGAAGCCATCAAATACGAGCGCGAAATCTACCTGGGCGTCATCATGGACCGCGCGACCAAGCGCATCGTCGTCATGGCTTCGGCCGAGGGCGGCGTCGAAATCGAAGAAGTCGCCAAGACCAACCCCGATGCCATCAAGAAGGTCGAAGCACACCCGACCCTGGGCTTGCTCGACTTCCAAGCCCGCAACTTGGCGTTCGCCGTCGGCTTCACCGACAGCAAACAGGTCCGCCAGTTCGCCGGTATTGCCATGGCATTGTTCAAAGTCTATATGGAACAAGACGCCTCGTTGGCCGAAATCAACCCGTTGGTGGTCAAGGCCGACGGCAGCCTGCAAGCTCTCGACTCGAAGGTCGTCGTCGACGACAGTGCCCTCTTCCGCCACGCCGATCTCGAAGCGATGCGCGATGCTTCCGACGAGCCGTTGGCCGAGCAGCAGGCCCGCGAAGCCGGCATCACCTTCATCAAGCTCGATGGTGACATCGGCTGTATGGTCAACGGCGCTGGTCTGGCAATGGCCACGATGGACGTCGTGAACCTCTACGGCGGTTCGCCGGCGAACTTCCTCGACGTCGGCGGCGGCGCTGGCAAAGACAAGGTCAAGGCAGCCCTGCAGATTATTCTGTCGGACAAAAACGTCAAGGCCGTGTTGTTCAACATCTTCGGCGGTATCACCCGCGTCGACGAGGTTGCCCGCGGTATCATCGCTGCCCTCGAAGAAGTCAACACCGACGTGCCCATGGTCGCCCGCTTGGTGGGTACCAACGAAGTCGAAGGCCGCAAGCTGCTCGAAAACAGCGTGCTCATCCCCGCGACGACGTTGGCCGAAGGCGCCCAGAAAGCCGTCGCCGCTGCCA
>JBJOJU010000357.1:0-3471 GCA_046046485.1 Chloroflexota bacterium
TGATGATTCGTCGGGGAACGCCCGCAGCAACCCTGGTGCGCTGGTGAGCAACAGTAATGTGTCGGCCCCGAGTGCGCTGGCGATTTGCCCCGCAGCGCGATCGCCGTCGACATTCAGCGCTTCGCCTTGGTGGCTGCAAGCGATGGGCGCAATGACCGGGAGCACGCCGGCGGCGCGCAAGGTCTGCAGGAGCGATGCGTTTACCCCGTCGATTGTGCCGGTCCGGTCGTCGCGGAGTAGCAATTGTTTGCCGTTTTCGACAATCCGTAGCGTCGCTTTGCGTTCGGCCCGCAGAATCTGGCCATCGATCCCGCTACACCCGAATGCGTTGATGCCCCGTTGCTGCAGGAGTTCGACGATGCGCTTATTGATTTTGCCGGCGTAGACCATCAAAAAGGCATCCATCGCGTCGTGGTCGGTATAGCGGCTGACATGCCCCGACGCCGTGGTGACGAACCGGGGCGGGTGCCCGAGTGCCGTCGCCACCCGGTTGGTCTCGGCAGACCCACCGTGGACCAAGACGATCTGATGACCGGCTGCGGTCAGTGCGGCGATGTCGTCGCACAGCGCGGGGTAATCGATGTCGGCACCCCCGCCCACTTTGATGACGATCATGCTTGTGCTCCTTTCTCTTGAGATGGCGCTGCCGCGGGTTCGACCGTCGCGACCAGCATTGCCACCAGGATCAACGCGCCACCGATGTACAACCCGGTGCTCTGGGGTTCGCGCAGCACCAGGAGACCCAAGACCGACCCGACCAGTGGCTGGACGAACAACGTCATTGCCCCGAGGGCAGCCCCGGCGTGGCGGATGACCCAAAACCAGAGGGTGTATGCCACCACCGAGGTCGCTGTGGCCATGTAGACCACCGCCAGCCAGGCTGCCGGGGTCGCCGTGGGGAATTCCCCGCGCCAGATGGTCCACAGAATCAACGGTACCCAAATCACCAGGCTCCCGGTGTATGTCCAGCGCAGAATCGTGAAGGCGTGGTAGCGCTGGGCGTAGCGTGCACCGATGACTGTGAAGACCGACTCGCAGAACAACGCCGCCAGCACGAGGGTGTTCCCCAGCGGGCGATGCGGCGCGTAGTCACTGTCAGGCGCACCGCCGAGGGTCAATACCACCACACCGAAGATCCCCAAGACCAAGCCCACCCCGCGCCGCCGCGTGAGGCGTTCGCTCACCCACAGCCACGCCAATACCGTGGTGAAGATAACCTCGCCGATGATCATCAACGACGAATCAGTCGCGGTCGTCAACGCCAGCCCTTGGTAATCGAGGAATTGCGCGCCGGCGACGGTCACCAGCCCCAAACTCGCCAGGGTGAAGCGGTCTTTCGTCAGTATCGCCTCGGCAGGCGCCAGCCGACTCGCCCGTAGCCCCCAAAAACAAACACTGCCGATGCACACACGCACCGCAGCGAGGAGCATCGGTTCGAAGGTGTCGACGGCGATTTTGCCCACCGCGTGCGACGACCCCCAGATGACGTTGGCGAGCAGCAACAGGGCGAGAGCGGTGTAGCGGTTCATCGTCTCACCTTGCGGCTGCTGGCATACATCGACACCGCGATCGACGCAAAAATGCCGATGGCGCCCACCACACGACTCGGCGTCACCGCCTCGCCCAACACAAGGACCCCGATGAGTGCGCCGACCAACGGCTGTACGAACATGACGACCGTCGTGGCTGTCGCGCCGACCACGGTGACGGCATAAAACGACAGAAAAATGCACACCACCGACGTCACGACGGCCTGGTACAGCAGACCGAGCAGCGCTGGCGTCGTCACAACGGGGAATTGACCGCTCCACACATACCACGCCAACACTGGTACCCAAAACAGCATGCTGACGACGTTGACATACGTCATCAGGCTGATTGTGTCATTACGCTGCAGAAAAACCCCGCCCCGAACGGTGTAGTACGCACAGCAGAGCAGATCAAGCAGGAACAACACATCGCCTAACAGTCGATTCGGTGCCTGTGCGGTGTTGACCCCTATCGAACCAGCGATCAATATCGTCGCCCCGACAGCGCCGAGCGTTATACTCGCCCAGCGCATCCGGTCGATGTGTTCTTTCAACAACCACCGTGCCAAAAACGCTGTGAATATGACTTCGCCGACGACCAGCAGCGAGATGTCAGAGGCGTATGAAAGCGCGATCCCGACATACCCGAAGATGAACCCGCCGATGTTCATCACCACACTCAACCCGGCCATTGGCAAGCGATCCTGCGGCAGAATTGCTGGGTAGTTGCCGCGCCAGCGGATGACGAGCAAGACCAGGCTGGCGATGCAGATCTGCAGCGCACTCAGCAGCATCGGTGGGAACACCGCCATCGTCGCTTTCGATACCGAAGACCCCGCCCCCCAGGCGATGTTGGCGACGAGCAGGCCGCCATATGCCAGCAGCCGGCTGTGGTCACGGGGGGTTGGTTTTTTTTGCAGAACAGGTGTCATTGGGTGTGTTCGCTCTCGTTCGGCAAGAGTGCGGAGTCGATGGGTGACGGGGTATGGTCCTTCTCGGGGATGCTGCTGATGGCCAGGGCGCCGATGATGCAGACGCCGCCGATGACGAACGTCAGGGTGACCGGGTCGCCCATCACGCTGATCCCGACGCTGGCACCGACCACCGGCTGGAACAACAGCGCGACGGCTGCCACGGTCGCCCCCACCATGCGCACCCCGGTGAACCACAGGTAGTAGCAGATCGCCGAGGTGACCGCCGCCATGTAGACCGTCGCCAACCAGGTCTCGGTGGTCACTGTCTGCAGGGCGCCGTTGGCCGCGTAGTAGCCGATGACGGGGATCCACACGATGAGGCTCGCCGTGTTGACCCACGCTAACAGGCTGATCGGGTCGTTGCGCTCGAGGTAGGCCGAGCCTTTGACGGTGTAATACGATTCGCAGGCCAAACAGCCCAGGATCATCAGGTCACCCAACACACGGTTGCTCGCGGTGTCGGTGTTGTGGCCTGCTGCTCCGGTAATCAGGACCACCGCGCCGATGGTGCCCACGACCAACCCAATAAGTCGATTGCGGGTGATCCGTTCACGCAGCAGCAGGAAGGCAAAAATAGCGGTGAAAATGACTTCGCCGACGATCATCAGCGACGCGTCTGACGACAACGTCATCTGCATGCCCGTGTAGAACAAGAAGTAGCTCGCGACGATACCAATGAGACTGAGCCGAAACAGCGGCAACCGGTCACTCGGGAGAACCGCCGGCCGGCGCAGCCCCAGCTGCATGAGGATGAGCAACGGCGACGCGATGGCGAGCCGCAGCGCGGCTAACAACATCGGCGGCGTTCCTTCCATGGCAGTTTTCACGACCGCGTGGGAGCTCCCCCACAACACACACGCCACAACCATGCCGATCATTGCCCAGGTAGACTGCTTCACAGGAACGGATCTTTCTCGTTATTCGGATGGGACAGGTGTAGCGTTGCCCGTGTCGGTGCGGCCCACCAC
>JBJOJU010000289.1:0-7750 GCA_046046485.1 Chloroflexota bacterium
TGGCAGCCAGCGCGACCGGGTCGATGGTTCGATGATCGGCGTACCCCAGATTGAGCACTGCACACTCGGCGGCGCTGATTCCGGTCGCCAGGGTCACGCGGATGCGCGGTGTTTCGACGCCGTCGACATAGGTCCCGATGCCGCGTAGGTGGGTCGAGTGCGCGATGACCCCCTTGGGCAGATGACCGAAGCGATCCCACTGCGCCAAGAAGTAGTCACGGACGTGATAGCCGATCTGGCGGATAATCGCGCCGTGCACGACGCTGACCTCGTGCAGGTGCGGCGCGTAGATGACCACCTCGCCGCCGTCTGCAACGACCGGTTCGCTCTTGTACATCCCCTTCGAACCCACCCACAGTTCGTCGTACATCGTCGGCAACACGGCGATGACGCGCTGCACCGGGGCGGTCAACCAGCGGACGTGCACGTCGGCCGAGATCGTGGCTGCCTGCGCCCAGGCGGATTCGGGGGTGCCCACCGCGACTCCCCAGACGGCGTCGTGGGTGACCACGCTGCAGATGGCGGTGCGCGGTGTGGGAATGAGTGCTGCCGCTGCGTCGATGACGGCGCGGACACGGGTGTCGGCGGTCCCGATGATGGCATACGACGTCAACAGTGCACCCAACCAGTGGGTGGCGTTGATGACATCGGGACCCGAAATGCCGGGGAAGAGGTATTTATTGCCCCCCGAGAACCCGACTACTTCATGCGGGAACACCGGTCCACAGATGAGGATGTGGTCGTGCGTCAATACCGCCCGGTTGATGCGCACTGGCACGGCCTCGGTGTAGAGCCCATCACTGAGCCCACGCATCGCGTCGGCGCTGATAGTACCCACTTCGACGAGGGTGTCGGGGTTTTGCCAGTCGTGGTTGACCACGTTCAGGTCGGGGTACGCGCGCTGCAGATCGCCCACGTCGCAGCCCAGCAACGTGCTCAAGGCCGCATCGTCCATGGCGGGGTGGGTGCCCAGTGCAACCATCCACGTTTGACTGCGGGCACCCTGCGCACGCAGGGCGGCACTGACGATGCGGAAGAACAGCGGGAGCGGCATCGTCCGCGTGGCATCGGGAATGAGGACGAGCACCCGCTGCCCGCGCCAATTGCGCTGGGTGAGCCCCTGCTCGATGGATGACTGGAGTGCAGACGGTTCGATCGGGTGCATCATCGGCCCTTTCTGGTGCGCGTCCTAGACGCCACTATACGCACTGAACCCACCGTCGACGGTGATGATCTGCCCGGTGACGAAGGCGCTGGCGGGCGACAACAGCCACAAGAATGCCCCGACGAGATCTTCGGGGGTACCGAAGCGGCCCATCGGGGTGTGACTGAGGATCTGGGTGCCGCGCTCGGTCAGGGTCACGCCGTCTGCTTCGAGCAAGAGAAAACGGTTTTGTTCGGTCAAAAAGAACCCCGGCGCCAAAGCGTTGACCCGCAGGGTGGGCACGTACTCACGGGCGAGGTGGGTCGCCAACCAGCGCGTGTAGGCGTCGAGGCCGGCCTTGGCGACCGAGTAGGCCAGCACGCGGGTCAACGGTCGTTGGGTACTAATCGACGAAATATTGAGAATGCAGCCACTGCCCCGCGCCACGAAATGGGGCACGACAGCCTGAGACAGCTGGATCGCACTGAAGACGTTGATGTCGACGACCTCGTGCATGGCCGCGGCACTGACCTGGGCAAACGGTTGTGCACCGGTGGTCGCCGCGGGGCGGTTGCCCCCGGCACCGTTGACGAGGTGCGTGATGTCGCCGGCGGCGAGCACCTCTGCGACTGCGGCCGCGAGCCGCTGGGCATCGGCGACGTCGGCGCCGATGCAGCTGAGCCGATGCAGCCCCGGATCGTCGGCGAAGTGGCGCAGGGCGGCAGCCGGGTCGCGACTGAGCATGACGACCGTCGCACCGTGTGCGAGGAGCGCACGCACCAAGGTCCGCCCGAGCACGCCGCTGCCGCCGCTCATCAGCACGCGAGCGTCGGTGAAATCGTACAACCGCTGCATCGTCTCCAATGGGTGCTCCTGACGTGTCGCGCCGGCTGGTCAGCGGTCGCGCTGCTGCCGCGCTGCTTTGGCTGCGGGTCTGCGCGGGGCAGGTGCCTCGACCTCGACGGGGATCTGTGGTTCTTCGCCGGCGTGTGCTTGTGGGTCCATCATAGCATCCGTCGCCGGCGGTTTGCTCCGTGCAGCCGGCCGTTCGGCAGCAGCCGGCTCGGGGGGTGGCAAGGGTTTGACGCTCTCGAGCTCTTCGCGCCAGGCGAGCCGCTCGGCGATGCGCACTTCGTAGCCACGATCGGTGGGGTAGTAGTAACGCCGCCCACGCAGGTTATCGGGGAAGTGCACCTGATCGACCCGGGCATCGGGGGCGTCGTGCGCGTACTGGTAGCCGCGGTTATAGCCGAGGCCTTTCATCAGTTGCGTCGGTGCATTGCGTAGGTGCAGGGGCACCGGGTCGTTGCGGGTTTCGGCGATGTCGACTTTTGCTTTGTTGTAGGCGACCTCGACCGAGTTGCTTTTGGGTGCTTGGGCCAGGTAGACGGCCAGTTGCGCCAATGCCAGATCGCCCTCGGGTTGACCGAGGAAGTGCATCGTCTCTTTGCAGGCATTGGCGATGACCACCGCCTGTGGGTCGGCCAAGCCGATGTCTTCGACGGCCATGCGCACCATGCGCCGGGCCACGTACATCGGGTCTTCGCCCCCTTCGAGCATGCGCCCCAACCAATACAACGACGCATCCGGGTCGCTGCTGCGCACCGACTTGTGCAGCGCCGAAATGGCGTCGAAGTGCAGCTCGCCGTTTTTGTCGTATTTAGTGGCCCGCGACTGCAATGCCTCGCGCATGTCGTTGACGGTGATCAGGCGCTTGTCACCCAGCCCCGGGTCTTTGGCGGTGACAGCCGCTTCGAGGGCATTGAGCGCGACGCGCGCATCGCCGTTGGCCATGTCGATGAGGTATCCGCGCGCGTCGGCGGCGAGGAGTGCTTTGAACGCCCCCAACCCCACGGTGCTGTCGCTCACCGCGCGGTCGATGAGCACGCCCAATTGGTCGTCGGAAAGCGCTTCGAGCACAAACACGCGTGCCCGCGACCGCAGTGCCGGGTTGACCTCGAACGATGGGTTTTCGGTCGTGGCACCGATCAAAATGACCGTGCCGTCTTCGACGTGGGGCAGTACGGCGTCTTGTTGGGCTTTGTTGAAGCGGTGGATTTCGTCGATGAAGAGCACCGTGCGCTGCTGGTACATGCCCAGGCGGTCACGCGCCTCGTGAGTGACGCGGCGCAGGTCGGCGACGCCGGCGGTGACCGCCGACAGCGGCTCGAAGTATGCCTGGGTGTGTTCGGCAATGATGCGGGCCAGCGTGGTTTTGCCGCAGCCCGGCGGGCCCCACAGAATCATCGAAAAGAGCGTGTCGTGTTCGATGGCCCGCCGGAGGATGCGCCCGTCGCCGATGATCGAGAGTTGGCCGACCATGTCGTCGAGGGTGCGCGGGCGCATCCGCGCCGCCAGCGGCGCGCTGCGGATCGCTTTGGTATCGTGGGCGGGGTCGAATAACCCGCGTTGGGGACCTGTCATAGAAGCCTCCTGCAACCAAGGGTGGTGCGGTGCGACGCTGTGCGTATAGTAGCACAAATTTGCTAAATATCGAGTGTGGTGTCGCAGGTACAATATCCAGACAGCCGCTCTGCCAGCAGAAACGTCGCACCCATGCGTATCATCGCCGACCAACGCCACCTGTTGCACCAGCCACCCCACGAATTCTACGACGGCGCACTCATCCCGCCCTACGAATCCGCAGCCCGAGCCGAGATCATCGATGCCGCTCTGCGACACGCCGGCTATACCGAGTTCACCGCTCCTGCCCCGGTCGACCGCGCGGTGCTCGGGCGTATCCACACCGCCGACTATCTGGATTACCTCGAGACCATCTACCCCGCCTGGTGCGCCGTCGACGGGGCGCCTGCCGCGGTGCTCCCCAGCACCCTGGCGGTGCGGTGGATGCAGCGGCGCAGCACCCATCCGTTGGCGCTGGCCGGTTACTACGCCTTTGACCTGAGTGCACCCATCGTCGCCGGCACGTGGGAAGCGAGCCTGGCTGCGGCCGGTATGGCCACGACCGCTGCAGCTGCACTCCTCGCCGGCGAGCGCCTAGCCTATGCCCGCTGCCGCCCGCCCGGCCACCACGCCGGCAGCGACATGTGCGGCGGCTACTGCTACCTCAACAACGCCGCACTTGCCGCCGAGGTTTTGACCGCGGCCGGGCCAGTCGCGATCCTCGACATCGATATCCACCACGGGAACGGCACACAGCAGATCTTTGCCGAGCGGGCAGATGTCTTTTTCGCATCGCTGCACGGCGACCCCGAGGTCTGCTACCCCTACTACAGCGGGTTCGCCGACGAGCGCGGCAGTGGTGCCGGTGCAGGCAGCACCTTGAATCTGCCGTTGCCCTTCGGCACCGACGACGAGACCTTTTTGGCGCACATCGACGCCGCCCTCGCCGCGATCCGCCGGCACGGCGCCCACTCGCTGGTGCTCTCAGCGGGCTTCGACACCTACGGTGGCGACCCGCTGGGCGGCTTTTCACTGACACGAAACGCCTATGCAGCGATCGGACGTCGCTGTACGGCGCTCGATATTCCCGTCGTCGTCATCCAAGAAGGCGGCTACGCGGTGGCTGCGCTGGGCGACAACGTGGTTGCACTGCTCGACGGGTTGCGTGGGCACTGAAACGCAGCGGGTGGTATCATTGCGGTTGGTCGTGTGTGAGGAGGAGTTATGACCCGGTTACCGAACGGCGGGCGTATCGAAGTCATCTGTGGCTGTATGTTCAGTGGCAAAACCGAAGAGCTGCTGCGCCGCCTGAATCATGTCCGGCTGGCGCGGCAGACGCTGGCGGTCTACACCCCCCGCCGCGACACGCGTTCCGGGCATGGCACACTGACGAGCCACAACGGGCAGTCGTTCGAGGCAGTACCGGTGGGCTCGATCGCCGAGATCGTCGCGCACGTGCCGGCCGAGGTCGCGGTCGTCGCCATCGACGAGGTCCAATTTCTCGACAGCTCACCCGCAGATGTCGCGACGGGTTGCCAGACGCTGGCCGACCGGGGCATCCGGGTGATCGTCGCCGGACTCGACCAAGACTTCCGTGCCAAACCCTTCCCCATCGTGTCGGAGCTGATGGCGGTGGCCGAGCAAGTCGACAAGCTCTTTGCGATCTGTGTCGAGTGCGGCTCGTATGCCACGCGCTCGCAGCGGCTCCTCGACGGCAAACCGGCGCCCCACAGTGCCCCGGTCATCGCGGTGGGTGGGTTGGAACTCTATCAGGCGCGTTGTCGTCTCTGTTATCAGAGCGGCGAAGCCTAGGCGGCGTTCCACCGACGAATTGTGCTATCATGACCGTAGACGTGTTACCTGGAGGAACCACCCATGCCATACGTGATCACCGAAGCCTGCATCGGCACCAAAGATGCATCCTGTGTGTCGGTCTGCCCCGTCGACTGCATCTACGAAGGCGCCGACCAGTACTATATCAACCCCGACGAGTGCATCGACTGTGGTGCCTGTGAGCCCGAGTGCCCGGTCGAGGCCATTTTCTCGGACGACGCAGTGCCCGAAAACATGCGGAAGTTCATCGAAAAGAACGCCAAGCACTTCGGATAAGCACCTCCGCACACAGCCCGTCTCTGACGGGCTGTGTTGTATTTTCGCCGCAGCGTGATCCCACAAGAGAGCCACCGATGACGCCTGCACTCCCCCCCATAGCGCCGGTCTACAAGCACCTCGTCGTGGTGTCATTTGTGTTGGTGGGTATCGCGGTGTCGTGGTACATCTTCCTGACCACCCCGCTCTACGACGAATGGGGCCGGCGCTGGACACTCGTGTTGATCCCGCTGTTGAGCGGGCAGGGGCTGATCTATGGCTGGAGTCACCGCTGGCGCGATGTATTGCTGTGGCTGTGCGTGATCTACCTCGGTTCACCCTTGATTGCAGCCCGGCTCGAATCGTGTCTGACCGATATTCCCGGAGCGATTCCGTGTTTCGGCGACGTCGTGCTGGTGCGCGAGTTGACGAGCCAGGCAGGCCACCCCGTGTATACGCCCGCGCTCATCGCCCTGCAGACCATCGGTGTGGTGGTGTTGTGGCTGTGGCTCACCCGCAAAGGAGCACCCGATGCATCACCAGGTACGCCAGCGGATTGAGGCGCTCGAGCGCACGTCGTTGTCGCCCCACGCGGCCCAGAGTGCCGACGCGGTGCGCGATATCGCCGAAGCCGAATCACCGGTCCGCACGACCTTCCAACGTGACCGTGACCGTATCTTGCATTCGAAACCCTTTCGCCGCCTCAAGCACAAAACCCAGGTGTTCATTGCGCCCCAGGGCGATCACTACCGCACGCGGCTGACGCATACCCTCGAAGTGACGCAGATTGCCCGCACCATCGGTCGTGCCCTGCGGCTGAACGAAGACCTCGTCGAGGCAATCGGCCTCGGGCACGACATCGGTCACGCACCGTTCGGCCACGCGGGCGAAACAGCCCTCTCGCATGCGATGGGCGAGTCGTTTCGCCACAACGAACAATCACGCCGCATCGTCGAAGTGATGGAAAAAAACGGCGCAGGCTTCAATCTTACCTACGTCGTCCGTGAGGGCATCTACATGCACTCGAAAGGCCGCAAAGACATCAGCGCCAAAGCCTGGGGCGTCGCGTCGACCCTCGAAGGCCAGATCATCAAGGTCGCTGACTCGATCGCCTATATCAACCACGACATCGACGACGCATTGCGCGCGGGGATATTGCACCCCGACGACCTGCCACAGGCGGCGATTGCGGTCCTCGGTGAATCCCACGCCCAACGCATCGACACAATGGTCTGCGACCTCATTGACACCAATTGGTGGGCCAGCGGCGACGGCCCAGCACCCGAGCGCTTCGAGCTGGTAATGAGCCCGACCGTCCTGGCTGCGACCAACACCCTGCGCGAGTTCATGTATCAGCATGTCTACTTGGGTTCCGCCGCCAAAACCGAAGACCACAAAGTCGATTTGATTATTCACTTGCTCTACACCCACTTCATGAACCACCCGGAGCGAATCCCGGCGGACATCATGACCAACGTCAAAAAACGCGACGAACCGCTCCGGCAAGCAGTCGTCGACTATGTGGCGGGGATGACCGACCGTTACGCCACCCAGATTTTCCAAGACATCTACGTCCCGCGTACCTGGGGTGCCTAGGTCGCGCGCTGAGGCTGCATGACCGCTCATTCCGTCATCGAGCAGATCAAAGAGCGCATCGACATCGTCGAGCTCATCGCGGCCAAAGTGCAGCTCCGCAAAACGGGGCGTTCGTTTGTGGGCTTTTGCCCGTTCCATCAGAACACCAAGACCCCGGCGTTCACCGTCTACCCCGAGACCCAGAGTTTTCATTGCTTCGGCTGTAAAGCCTCGGGAACCGCATTCGATTTCGTGATGCGTACCGAGGGCCTCGAGTTTCGCGAGGCCCTCGAACAATTGGCACACCGGGTGGGCGTCGAGCTCGCCCCGCGCACCGTCCAAGACGAGGAACGCGACCACCTCGCGGAGCGCCTCGTTGAAATCAATGCTGCAGCTGCCCGATTTTTTCAACACATGCTGCTCAAATCGCCGGCGGGCGAAGCAGCCCGGGCCTATGTCGCCAAACGCCTGCTCAACGACTGGTCGCTCGAACACTTCCAGCTGGGGTATGCGCTCGAAGAACGCACGCGCTTGTTCGAA
>JBJOJU010000312.1:0-5250 GCA_046046485.1 Chloroflexota bacterium
CAGGCAATGTATCGCTCGTCGGATTGGTACACGCCGCCAGGAGCAACAGCAGCAGGGTGCTCAGTATCTGTTTTTTCATAGAAAACCCCTACACGTAGCCCGAGAGGATATCTGCGAGCGCTCCGCGCGCCTGCCACTGCGCACTACTCACTGCCGCTGTGACGGGGTGGTGCCGCATGGGCGTGCGCTGTGGCCAGGTACGATTGCTCAGCAACACCCAGCAGTAGTCGGCGCGGGGCACAATGGCCAGCACCGGGCCCGTAAAACCGGTGTGCGCCGCGGTCTCGGCATGCGCTGCACCCATGAATTGTTCGCGGGCGAGCATCCACCCATACCCGCACCCCAGTTGGCCGGCTGGGCTCTGGTTGGTCACGGCTGCACGGGCCAGGGTGACGTCGATCTCCCACGGCGATTCGCCGCGCAGCGTCGCCAACCAGCCCTGACAAAATCGGATCGCGTCGGCAGCGCTCCCGAAGACCCCGGCATGCCCGGCGACCCCGCCCAATGCGGCGGTGCTCTCGTCGTGGACCGAGCCCTGGATCACGCCACGCAGCGGGTCGTTTTCGGTGGGCGGGTAGCTATGGGCAACAGCCGGCGCCGGGCAATACTGCGTCTGCGTCATCCCCACCGGGGCATAGACCAAATCGGCGAGTACCATGTCGAGGCCGACCCCGCAGACCCGCTCCAGCAGCGCCCCGAGCAACAGGGTATTCACGTTGGCGTATGCGACGCGCACCCCCGGTTGATCCCGCGGGACCGTCTGATAGACCGCCTGCCACAGGGCATTCGCCCCCGCAGCAGCGCCCGTCGACAATCGGATATCCAGCCCCGAGGTGTGGGTCAATAGGTGACGGACGGTCACACCGTACGCAGCCGACTGGGGCAGAAACGCCTGAATCGGGTCGTCCAACCGGACCACCCCGACGCTCACGAGCCGCAAGACCGCCGTCGCACACAGAATTTTCGTGAGCGAGGCCCAGTCATAACAGGTATCGACGGTCACCGCCGGCGCATCCGTTTCGTAGCGATATGCACCATACGCCTGGCTGATCACGTTTCCGTCGGGCAGACCGACCGCGTGGACCGCTCCGGGGAACACCTGTTGGGCGATTGCATCTCGGATGATCTGTGCCGGGCTCCCGCTGGTCATGGCTGTGGCGCACACGTCGGCCAGCTGGGCAACCACTCGGTCGCGGTCACATTCACCCCGTTCGCCTCGCCGGTGCCACCGGGGTTCGATTTCGGGTGGTACGGTCCGCTGGCTGCACCCCACCAATTTTGTTTCGCATCGACCCCGATGTTGCTCACAAAGACCCGCGGCGGCAGCCCGTTGCTGCCATGGCCGACAAACGCGCTCTGCCGAAACGTGACTGGCAAACCCGGAGCCGCTGCGTGGGTACTGTCGACCCGGACCGCACTGCTCCCGCCGGTCAATGTGCTGCACAACACGCTGCCGGTGAGTGCACCGGTGTTTTGGAGTATCAGATTCGTGCCGCTCGTGCCCTGCAACACCGAAGAACTCACGGTGAGCGCCACCGCAGAATCATCGCCCGTCTGGCGCACCGCGACGACGGCACCGTCACCCCCGCTGTTGGGACCGACCCGACTCGCGTCGATCAAGAGTGACCCGTTGGCCTCGTATTGGGCATCGATCATCGCACCGAAACCCAGTTGGTTGTCGCGTACCGTGCTTTTCTGCAGTAGAAAAACTGCATCGGTCAGTCGAATCCCACCGCGATTGTGCCGCAGCTCACTGTCGGCGATTTTCAATGTGCCACCGTCGACATCCAGCAACGTCGCTGCGGCACCGCCGTACCAGATCTTGGCATCGTTGACGGTCACTTCACCGTCGGGTCGGACAAATATCCCGCCCCACGGCTGGGCGCCGTCGTTGGCCCGCGTCAGGTAGACCGGTTGCTGCCGGGTACCGTTCAATCGGAGAATGCCGTCGACATAGATCGATACCCCCGGCGACAGCAACACCGTCGTACCCGGTTCGATGACCAACGTCGCCCCGGCGGGCACGACGACATCCAGGGTGACTGCACGCAGACCGGTCCACGACGTCCGCCCACTGACCACCGTGCTCGGTCGGGCAGTCGGTGCCGGGGTAGCCGTGGGCGCACGGGGTGCCTCGGTCGTGCCCTCGGTCGTGCCGTCCGTTTTGTCATCGGTCAGCCCGTCGGTCGTTTCGTCAGTCACCCCATCAGTCGTCTCGTCGGTCGTCTCGTCGGTCGTCTCGTCGGTCGTCTCGTCGGTCGTCTCATCGGCCGTCTCATCGGCCGTCTCATCGGTCGTGCCGTCGGTCGTTTCGTCGGTCGTTTCGTCGGTCGTTTCGTCGGTCGTCTCGTCGGTTGTGCCGTCGGTCGTTTCGTCGGTCGGAATGTCGACCGCGCTGGTCGGTTCGGGCGGCCAGAGATCGCCCCCTTCGAACGTCGGTTCGGGCATCGCAGGAGTTGGCAATGCCTCGGTGGGCAGGGCGACCGCCGTCGGTTCGACGAATGGTTCTTCGGTCGGCACGGTATCGGGCGCACCGCTCCCCGGCGTGAGCAACAAGCGATCCGCCGGTGAATCGGGGCGGACACCGCCTGGTGTCGCTGCCGGGGTCGCATCGGCCGTCTGGGCAGCAGGGTCGCTCGTGGGCGTCGCAGTGCGGTCGACATCACCACTGGCGGTGGGTGTGGGCGACCAATCGACGCGGCGCAACCCATAAAACGCGCCTGCAGCAAGCACAGCGATGACTGCACCGGCGATGAGGATTTTATCGATGAAAGAATCGTGCATGCAGAAAACCTTCGACGGGGAGCACAGCCGACACGAAAACACGCTTCAGACAGCGCATAGACGTCAATAGTGTAGCACACGGACCCGCCCCGCCACACCCCTTGACACATACGAACTTTTGTTCTACTATCCAACTACGGCAGACACCACCCTGCCGCACACCAAGCACGAGCGTGCCAGTACGGCACATGACAGGAGCACGAGCAATGGCAAAAGCAACCAGCGACAAAACCGCCGCCACCGCAGCCGCAGCTGCCGCCAACACCAACAGTGCGGAGCGCGAAAAGGCGTTAGCGACGGCGATGAGTCAGATAGACCGCAAATACGGCAAAGGGTCGATCATGAAGATGGGCGAGGGCTCCAACAAGCTCTCCATCGACGTGGTCCCGACCGGTTCGATTGCGTTGGACATCGCCCTGGGTGCCGGCGGTGTGCCGCGCGGGCGCGTCATCGAAATCTACGGCCCGGAGTCGAGCGGTAAAACTACCCTGGCGCAGCACATCGTCGCCGAAGCCCAGCGCATGGGCGGTACGGCGGCATTCATCGACGCCGAACACGCATTCGACCCGGCCTACGCGGCCCGCTGCGGTGTCAACATCGAAGCATTGCTGGTCTCGCAACCCGATTTCGGCGAACAAGCCCTCGAAATCTGCGAGACCCTGGTGCGTTCGAACGCCGTCGACGTCATCATCGTCGACTCGGTGGCTGCCCTCGTCCCACGCGCCGAAATCGAAGGCGACATGGGTGATTCGCTCCCCGGCCTGCAGGCTCGCTTGATGAGCCAAGCACTGCGCAAGCTCTCGGGTGCGATCAGCAAATCCAAGACCGTGGTGATTTTCTTGAATCAGCTGCGTATGAAGATCGGTGTCATGTTCGGTTCGCCCGAAACCACCACCGGTGGCCAAGCACTCAAGTTCTACGCATCGGTGCGGCTCGACATCCGGCGCATCGAGACGCTGAAAAGCGGCACCGACCCCATCGGCAGTCGCGTGCGGGTCAAAGTCGTCAAGAACAAAATCGCACCGCCCTTCCGCCAGGCCGAGTTCGATATCATGGCCAACGAAGGCATTTCGCGGGCCGGTGGCATCCTCGATATGGCGACCGAAATGGAACTCATCCGCAAGAGCGGTGCGTGGTTCTACCTCGGCGAAGACCGACTCGGTCAGGGTCGCGAAAACGCCAAGCAGTTCTTGGTCGAAAATCCGCACCTGCTCGACGAGGTCGAACGCCAGATCAAGGCGATCGCCATGGACCGCGGTACCATCGGGGTCCCCAAGGCAGCTGGCGAGGACGACGGCGATGCATTCTTCGAAGAAGAATAACCCCAACCCGGCCCCGGGCACGATCACCGCGATCCGTGCCCAAGTCCGCGACAGCCAACGCGTCTCGCTCGAAATCGACGGCGAATTCGCACTCGGCATCTCGCTCGACACCCTGGCCCACGAAGGCATCTTCGTGGGCCAGGTCCTCGATGCTGTGGCACTGTCCAGGCTCGTCGCCCGCGACGCAGCCGACAACTGCCGCCACGCCGCTATCCGCCTGCTCGAAATCCGGCCGCGCAGCACCCGCGAGTTAACCACCCGCCTCCGCCAGAAAGGGTACGACGCCGTCGCAATCGACACGACACTTCAACGGCTGCGCGCTGCCGGTCTACTCGACGACACGGCGTTTGCGACATACCTCATCGAACAACGCATGCGGACCGCGTCGCGCGGGAGCACGGCAATCCAACGCGATCTTGCGCTCCACGGGATCGACCGTGCGACCCGCGACCGCCTCGCCGTCGAACACGCGATCACCGAGACCGACGCCGACCATGCCCTCAGCGCCGCGCGCGCCTACGCAGGCCGGCTCCGGGCGTTCGACCGCGAAACCTACACCCGCCGGTTGAGCGGTGTGCTGCTGCGGCGCGGCTTCCCCGCCAGTGCAGTCCGTGCGGCGGTCCAAACCTGCTGGCGTGAAAAAAACGACAGCGACGACGAGAGGTAATTGCGCACTCACGTCAGCCCCATGGAGCACCTCGCGCTATCGCGTCACCCCCATGGAGCACCTCGCGCTATCGCGTCATGTCTCCACGGGGGTGACGACAATCAAACCAACGCGCCCTGCGCTTGCATGGGCATGACATGCTACGGGGCTGACGACATGCAATCCAACGCGCCCTGCGCGTGAGGTAGCTGAAAACTACAACAGCGTGCGCGGAGCGCACCACCTACCAGTGTCGTCCCCGACGGTGGTCAGCCCCATGGAGCACCTCGCGCTACGCGACAGGTCTCCACGGGGGTGACGACAATCAATCCAACGCGCCCTGCGCGTATGCATGGGCATGACACGCTACGGGGCTGACAGCAATTCAACCAACGCGCCCTGCGCTTGCATGGGCATGACATGCTTCGGGGCTGACAACGTGCAATCCAATGCGTCCAGCGCGTGAGGTAGCTGAAAACTACAACAGCGTGCGCGGAG
>JBJOJU010000334.1:0-3503 GCA_046046485.1 Chloroflexota bacterium
ATCGCGGAAGGCTGCGCGGAGGGCTGCGTCGGTGTAGTCGAAGTTGAAGAAATACATGGAGCCGGTACCCGAACCCGAGTCCCAGAACATGGTGTTCAACTTGCTCTTCTCGGCGCCGTCCTTGAAGTCCTTGATGTCGCCCAAGGTCTGGGTGTGGAAGTGCGCGTGGTCGACCTGACCGTTGAGGTAGGCCAACTTCTCGGTTTCCTTGTCCTTGACATAGGCAACTTCGACGGTGTCGATGTACGGCAACTGCTGGCCATCGGCGTCGACACACCAGTAGTACGGATTGCGCTCCCAAACGGTGCGGACACCGTCTTCGAACACCGTCATGTACCAACCCGACATGCGCGGGCAGTCCGGGTTGTTGAAGCCGATTTTCTTGGAGTGCTCTTCCCAGTCCTTGAACTTGTCAGGGTTCTTGATCGGGCTGAACTGCTCCATGTAATGGCGCGGTGCATGCCAGCGCGGGCCGATGCCGGCGTTGACCCACATCGCGATGCGGTCTGCCGTCAACGGTGCAGCTGCGTCGAAGACCATCTCCATGGAGTAGTCGTCGATCTTGTTGATAGTGACCAGGGTGCCCTTACCCGAACGTGCTTCGTCGGGCGGACCTTCGACCGGCTTGAGGCCTTCGGGGAAGCTTGCTTCCTTACCGTTGCCGCCGACCATGTCTTCCCACCAGTACATGATGTCGTTGACCGTCCACGGCGTGCCGTCTGACCACTTCAAGCCCTCACGGAACTTGAAGGTCCACTTGGTGGCGTCAGCACTTGCTTCCCAGCTTTCCGCCAAGCCAGGTCCAATTTGCAGACCGTCCTTGAGGTAACGCAGAATCGAATGACCGTACATGGACTCGTGCTGGAAGCCCGCGATACCCCAGGTGTTGGCGTATGCTTTGCGGAGCTTGCCGCCGTACTGACCGGTGGTCAGCCATGCGTGGGGCGGGGTGTAGGGGTTCTTCGGGAGGCGCTCGTCGACGTTCGGCAGCTTGCCGGCGCTCACGAGTTCTGCCAACTTCGGCGACTCCTTGTACTTCGTCGTCACCGCCGGCACTGCAGTGGCTGCAGGAGCCTCTGGTGCCGTCGTTGGCTCAGCCGGTGCTTCCGGAGCAGCAGTCGGCTCTGCAGTGGCGGCGCCACCACATGCCACGATTGCTGCGCTGGCTGCGCCCATTGCTGAGTACCGCAAGAATTTGCGGCGATGCAGCTTTGCACTCATGGATTTTCCTCCTTGGTATGCGCTGGTTTTCACCGAAGGTCGCATACACGCGAATCTGGAACCTTCGCGAAACTGTTCCACTTTTGCGGAAAAAGTGGAAATACGCATGACGTATCTGACAGCTTCGTGATGATTCTATTACCGGGGATTGGCTTTGTCAAATCTTTAACCGCACGAAACTTGTGATATCACAAAAAATCGGCGAATTTTCCCATACTCATTAAATGACTTTTTCTGTCATTGTATGAGCAAAGCAGAAAAATCTGAACGAGTGTAGGGTTTTGTGCAGCACAGTGCGTTTTTTTTGCCCAAAAATGCCTGGTCGATGAATATTTGCCTGTTTTCGTGCGATTCCTGTGCAACAGCAGGCGCATCACCACTCGCCCACGATACCCGGTGTAACCAGGCCACATGGTACAATGTGGCAGCCGTCATACCAGCACCAGGGAGCAGCAGATGAGCGACAATCGCCGCAGTCGGATGATCACCGAAGGGGTCCAGCGCACGCCCAACCGCGCGATGCTGCGGGCCGTCGGATTCACCGACGCAGATTTCACCAAGCCGATTATCGGTATTGCCAACGCCTACAGTAATCTCACCCCGTGTAATGTCAAGCTCGACGATCTGTCGAAAGCCGCCTTTGCCGCGATCCGCGACGCCGGCGGTATGCCCATGCTCTTCGGCGTCAGCACGATCGCCGACGGTATTTCGATGGGCACTGAAGGGATGAAGTACTCGCTCGTCTCGCGCGAGGTCATTGCCGACTCGATCGAGACCGTGATCAACGGCCAGGGGATGGACGGCGTGGTCACCGTGGGCGGCTGCGACAAAAACATGCCCGGCGCCATGATCGCCATGGCACGCCTCGATGCACCGTCGATTTTTGTCTACGGCGGCACCATCAAGCCGGGGCATCTCGACGGCGAAGACCTGACCATCGTCAGCGCCTTCGAAGCCGTCGGTCAGTATTCGGCCGGCAAAATCGACGCAGCCCGTCTGCTCGAAGTCGAAAAGAACGCCTGCCCCGGACCCGGGTCGTGCGGCGGCATGTACACCGCCAACACGATGTCGTCGGCCATCGAAGCGATGGGCCTGAGCCTGCTCAAATCGTCGACGATGGCAGCCGAAGACCAAGAAAAACACGACAGCGCCTATGCGTCGGGTGTCACGCTGGTCAACGCCATCCGCAAGCAGATCATGCCCAAGCAGCTCTTCACCCGCAAAGCCTTCGAGAACGCCATCGCCGTGGTCATGGCGACGGGTGGTTCCACCAATGCAGTGTTGCACCTCTTGGCCATCGCCCACGCAGCCGGCGTGGAGCTCAACATCGACGACTTCGAACGCATCCGCGCACGGGTCCCGGTCATCTGTGACCTCAAGCCCTCGGGGGCATACGTGGCGACCGACTTGCACAAAGTCGGTGGCACCCCGGTCGTCATGAAGATGCTGTTGGCCCACGGGTTGCTCCACGGCGACGCGATGACCATCACCGGCGAAACCATCGCCGAATCGCTCAAGGATGTCCCGGCCGAACCCGCCCGCGACCAGCGGGTCATCCGACAGTGGGCCGAGCCGGTCTACGACGAGGGGCACTTGGCGATCCTCAAGGGCAATTTGGCCGAAGAAGGCTGTGTGGCCAAGATTTCCGGCGTGAAGCTGCCGGTCATCACCGGCCCTGCCCGGGTGTTTGAATCCGAAGAAGACTGTCTCGAGACCATCTTGGCCGGCAAGATCAACAAGGGCGATGTCATCGTGATCCGCTACGAAGGCCCCAAGGGCGGCCCGGGCATGCGCGAAATGCTGGCACCGACCTCGGCGATTATCGGCGCAGGGTTGGGCGATTCGGTGGCACTCATCACCGACGGCCGCTTCTCGGGCGGCACCTATGGCATGTGTGTCGGTCACATCGCCCCCGAAGCCGCCATCGGCGGCACCATCGGGTTGGTCCACGAAGGCGACTCGATCACCGTCGACGCCTATCAGCGCTTGATCCAACTCAACGTCAGCGACAGCGAGTTGGCAGCCCGACGGGCAGCATGGAAGCCCATCCCGGTGCGCTATCGCCGCGGCGTCTTGGCCAAATACGCCAAGCTCGTGTCGAGTGCGAGCCTGGGCGCGGTCACCGACCTCGGGTTGTAAAGCCGTCAGCCCCCGCCTGATGAAACGGGCGGGGGCTGTTTTCACCGAAAAAAGCACACTGAGTCGCCCATGACAGAGCCATTCATCGCCGCCCACAACCTGGTGCGGATTTTCCGTAGCGAAGACATCGAAACATTTGCGCT
>JBJOJU010000371.1:0-3806 GCA_046046485.1 Chloroflexota bacterium
GCACCCGACGTGTATGTGGGCAGCGCCGATCTGATGGAACGCAATCTCGACCGGCGGGTCGAAACACTGCTGCCGATCGTCGACCCCGCGATCCGACACTGGTTGTCTGAGCACTTTTTACCGATATACTTGACCGACACCGAGCGATCTCGTATTCTGCAGCCCGATGGCAGCTGGCAGCGGGTCCAGGCTTGCCCCCAACAGCCAACCAGCGATTGCCAACTCTTTTTTGCACGGACTGCGACGATGGAGTCATAACCCATGATCAACACGCGCCTCGTCCACGCCACCCTGTGGCTGGCCATCATCGGGATTTCGCTCTTTCTCATCGAACGCCTCGCGACGGTGACCGAGTACTTGGCTGGCCCACTGCTCCTGTTCGCATTTGCCTGGCTCATCGCCATCATCATCGAGCCGGTGTTCGAGTGGGGTGCGACCATGCGCAGTCCTCGGCGTTTTTCGGTACCGGTGGTCTATCTGGTGCTGATCGCGTTGATTGTGCTGGGCATCATCACCATCACCCCCATCGTCGTGGCACAGGTGCAGGGACTGGTCGCTGCGACGCCCGAGCTGAGCAAAAGCTTCTGGACGACGTTCGACGCACTGCAGCTACGCCTCTATGGCATCGGTGTACAGACCGACTTCCGCCAATATGTGAACGCCGAGATGTTGCTCCAGCAGGTCGGCGGCTTCGGCAGCGAAGCAGTGACCCAGACAATCGGGGCAGCCAGCAGTATCGCCATTCTGATTTTCAACTTGTTTATTTTGTTGATTCTGAGCTTTTATATGGCGTCAGACGGTCAGAAAGCCTTCAACAAACTCATCCGCCTCTCGCCCAAAGCCTGGCGCGACGAGGTAGTTACCTTCGGTGGCATTATCTCGAACACTTTCGGCGGCTACATGCGGGCTCAGATCGTCAGTTCGTTTTTCTATGCCATCTGCAACGCAGTGGTGATGTGGATTTTCGGGCTCGACAACATCACCTTGTCGACGGTGATCGTCTGCATCATCGTGATGATCCCCGTCGTGGGTGGGGTGATTGCACTGATACCGCCCATTATCGTGATCTTAGCTGCGGGTGAGACCGCCAGTCTGGTGCCGTTCTTGGTGGTGATGTTGATTATTCAGCAGATCCTGTTCAGCGTGATTCTGCCGCGGATCGTAGGGCGGATCGTCGGGTTGCACCCGTTGTTGGTCTTTGCGGCGCTGTTGCTGGGTGCCCAGATTGCCGGTGCCTACGGCATCTTGTTCGGTACGCCGCTCGCTGGCGTGGCGGCCTCGATAGCAAATTATTTCTATTTGCGCATGCAAAACGGAACCGACAGCCTGCCCGTGATTTCCGATAGTGAAGAGATCGTCGACACCCCGATGTAGGCTGCCTGCACCGCGAAAACGGGTTTCACAGTGTGCTTTCAGCTGCGTATCAGATGCAACAGGGGGCACCTTTGCTACATACTGTGATAGAATCAAAATTGGATTCAAAAAGTCCTTCATTCGGCGTATGAGTCAAGGAGAACGCATTTTGTTTCGCCGTTTTCTGCTCTCAGTGACACTGATCGTCGTCGTTGCATCGGCGTTGATCGTGCCCAAGGTCGCCCTTGCGACCCCACACTCCCCCAGCGAGGTGCCCCAGTCGTTGACCACGGGCAGCACACGCACGTTCAGCGAGACCGGGTTCACCGTTTCGAACTACTTCCTCAAGACGTGGAACGCCACCCCCAATGCCCTGTTTGTCTACGGGTTGCCCATTTCGCAGCCGTTCATCGAACAGAGCTTCTCGAACCCTGGCGAATACTATCGGGTCCAGTACTTCGAGCGCGCCATTCTCGAAGAGCACCCCGAAAACGCCGGCGGCCCCTACTACATCTTGGGGCGCTTGCTGGGCAGCAAACTCGCCGGCAGCCGTGCCAGCGAATCGTTCTTCAAGCCGGCCATCAAGAGCACCCCGGGCTACGACGATGTCACCAAGCACAATCTGAGTGACTCGCCAGCACCGTTCAAGTCGTTCTACGACAACAACGGTGGGTTGAGCGCATTCGGGCGCCCGTTGTCCGAGCCGTTCCAAGAGGTCAACAAGGCCGACGGCAAGACGTACTGGGTGCAGTACTTCGAGCGTCAGCGCATGGAGTGGCACCCGGCCGAGACGAACCCCAAGTACCAGGTCATGCTGGGCTTGTTGGGCAACGAATACCGCGATGCCAACCACAAGACCAACCCAGCCTTCACACCGGGCGCCGCGCTGCCCAACGAGCTTTCGGGCGCCAACAACGGCCAGGCAGCCAGCAGCCCGTCAGCACCGACGACGTCGAGCTTCGTCTACGGGTTCAACGCCATTCTGTACAACCAGAACGGTGCCGTCGACCGCAAGCGATCACTGCAATTGGCCAAGGACGCTGGGATGCCGTGGATCCGCCAGCAAGTACGCTGGATGGACCTGCACGACCGTTCGGGCGCCATCTATTGGGGTGAGCTCGACGACATCGTCAACGATGCCTCGAACATGGGTGTGAAGCTACTCGTGTCGGTCGTGGCTGCCCCGAGCTGGGCAACCAGCAACGGCAAAAACGGCATGCCGGACCGTGAACACTTCAAAGACTACAACTATTTCATGGGCGAAATGGCGAAGCGCTACAAAGGCCGCATCGCCGCCTACGAAATCTGGAACGAACAAAACCTCGCACACGAAAACGCCGGTCGCGTCGCCAACCCGACGTTCTACATGGACATGTTGGTCGGTGCATCGCAAGCCATCAAGGCCGGTGACCCCGCCGCCATCGTCGTCTCTGGTGCACCGTCTTCGACCGAAACCAACAGCTGGAGCGTGGCTATCTCGGATATCACCTATCTCGATGCCATGTTCTCGGATGCCCGCTTCAACGGTGCAGTCGACGTCGTCGGCGTGCATCCGGGTGGCGCCAGCAACCCGCCCGACACCTTCTGGCCCGACAATCGTGGCCCAGGACCGTACTTCTACAACAGCCGTGAGTTCTACTTCCGGCGCGTCGAAGACGTCCACGCACTGATGGAACGCAAAGGCGTCACCAAGAAGATGTGGGTCACCGAATTCGGTTGGGCAACCAAGAACAACACCCCGGGCTACGAATTCGGCAACGCGATCACCTATCAGATGCAGGCAGACTACCTCGTCCGTGCATATCAGTTGGCCCGCACCAACTACGGCAGCTGGATGGGTGGGATGTTCGTCTGGCAGCTGAACTTCGCGGTTCCGTGGAAGGCCAAGGGGAACGAGTTGCACGAGCAGGCGTCGTACGGCGTCATCAACGGCGACTACAGCCCGCGCCCGTCGTATCTCGCACTCAAGGCCATGCCCAAATAGCGGAGTCTGTATGAACCACCGTCGCGCACTGCGCATGGTGTGGACCGCGATTTGCTTGTTGCCCCTGTTGGTCGCTTGCAGCGGCGCGTCGGCTCTCGAGCCGACGGCCGTTGCCGTGCCAACCGAGACAGCAGTGCCCGCGACCGCCACACCGCTCCCCAAACCGACCGAAACCCTGGTGCCCACCGCGGTGCCGCTGACCGAAGGTGGCGCGCCGATCAAGCTCGACACGATGCAGTTCGGGGTGGTCAACCACCTCTACTACACCGACCGCGAGCGTGTGCTGGCGTTGACCAACATCGCAGGGTTCGACTGGGTCCGCCAGCAGATCGTCTGGAAGGACATCGAGGGGCCGGCAGGTAACTACCTGTGGGACCAGCTCGACAACATCGTCGAAGACACGAACGCCCACAACCTCAAGCTGCTGATTTCGATTGTGCAAGCACCCGATTTCTACAGCGAAACCAAC
>JBJOJU010000378.1:0-2605 GCA_046046485.1 Chloroflexota bacterium
CGCCCCCGACAGTGACGAAGAGATCTACGCGCCGGTCGTGATGGCCTCGGCCAACCACATCCTCGACGGCACCAAGACCGCCCTCGAAGCCAATTACGTCAAGCTCTACGAAGGGCAACTCAATTGGTGGTTCCCCGAAGGGGACAAGTGTAACCCGACGGGCTCGGGCTACCGCACCTACTTCTTTAGCTCGTTGAGCGCCCGCAAGGCCCTCGAAGCCTGCCCGGGTCTCGACACGACCCAATTGCCCTCCCTCTTGGCACCGCTGCTGTGGCCCTTCGACACCAGCCATTGGGCGACCAGCTGGAAGTACATCATGTACCGCCAGTTGCCCGACAATCTGACCTTGGGCGGCCGCGAAATCGAAGTCTGGGTCCGCAAAGACCTCGCCGGTTCGAGCGCCGGCAGCGCCGCCACCGCCGCAGCACCCACCTACAAGATGGTCGCTGAGCGGGTCATCACCCTCGACACCGCGGCCGGCCCGCGCGGCATCGCCGTGGGTAAAGACGGCACGATCGCCGTAGCCGACTCCGACCTCAACCAGATCCACATCTACGGTGCCGACGGCATGCTGCGCCGCTCGGTGGGCAGCCGTGGCAACGGCCAAGACCAGTTCAACGAACCCCGTGGCGTCGCCATCGGCCCCGATGGGTCGATCTATGTCGCCGATACCTGGAACGCCCGTGTCGTCAAACTCTCGCCCACCGGTGACTGGGTCACCACGTGGGGCAGCGGCGCCACCGAATTCGGCGAAGGCCGCGTGGCATCGGTCACCGACGGGACCGAAGCCGGCAACCAGGCCAACCCGCTGGGCTTCTTCGGCCCGCGTGGTATCGCCGTCAGCCAGCGCGGCGAAGTCTTCGTCGCCGACACCGGCAACAAACGCATCGTGGTCACCGATTCGAACGGCAACTTCCTCTACCAGTGGGGCTCGTTCGGCGCCGATCCGGGCAAGTTCAACGAGCCGGTGGGCGTGGCAGTCGATGTCGACGGCGCGGTCATCGTCGGTGACACGTGGAACGGTCGCGTGCAGTACTTCTCGACGCTGGGTAACGAAGACGGTCGCGTCAACACGATGCCCATCCAGCTGTGGAAGGTCGCCGGTTGGCAAGCCCAGACCTACGACGACCCGTACGTGACCGTCTACGACGGCAACGCCTTTGCCTCGATCCCCAAGCGCAACGCCGTAGGCACCGCCGGTATCGACGGTAACGAACGCTTCCGCTGGGGCGGGAACGGCAATGACACCGCGTCGTTCATGAATCCTAGCGGTCTCGCTGCCAGCACCGACGGCAAGATCTACGTCCTCGACCGCGGCAACAACCGCATCCTGGTCTTCAGTCTGCCCAAGTAGCCCACACCGCAGCCCCCTGCACCCGTCTCGGGTGCGGGGGGTTCTTTTTTTCACGCGCAGCAGGCGAAAACGTCCCCGGCAGCTGCGCTGCCGGGGACGTCGCACACCAGAGCCACTGCTGCTACGCGCCGCGGGTGTTCACGTACACGCTGTACAACGACCGGCTGGCCGTGATAAACAGCCGATTGCGCTTGATCCCACCGAAACACAGATTGGCAGTGACCTCGGGGAGGTGGATTTTGCCGATCAACGTGCCATCCGGGGCATAACAGTGCACCCCATCGATCCCTGCACCGCCGTTGCCGGTCGCAGCCCACACATTACCCGCGGCGTCACAGCGCATCCCATCGTAATTTCCACGGGGCAACCGCGCATACTCACGACCGTCGGTCGGGACTCCGTTTTCCATCGTATAGACGAGCATGTTTGTCTGCGTCACGAGGTACAGGCGCGTTTCATCCGGCGAAAAACACAATCCATTGGGCCGGAGCGTGCCTGTGATGATCGGCTGCCCCTGCCCCGTGGTCGGGTCGATCCGATAGACGTGCTGGGGGAGCTCCTCGTCTGCCCGGTCACCCTCGTAGTCATTGCTGATGCCCCAACCCGGGTCGGTGAACCAGATCGCTCCATCCGAATGCACCACCACGTCGTTGGGTGCGTTCAACCGCGCACCCTCGTACCGGTCCATCAGCACGGTCTTGGTGCCGTCATACTCGGTGCGCACCACTCGCCGAGTCAGGTGCTCGCAGGTAATCAAGCGCCCCTGCCGATCCCGCGTGTTGCCGTTACTGTTGTTGGCAGCACTGCTGAAAACCTCGGTCTGCCCCGTCACTTCGTCCCATCGCAGCATGCGATTGTTGGGAATGTCCGAAAACAACAGATAACGGCCGTCGCCGAACCAGACGGGGCCTTCGGTCCACCGCCCACCAGTCCACAACCGCTCGACCACCTCCTGCCAGATCACCAACGCCGCGAAACGTTCGTCGAGAATCTCGATGGCAGGATCGGGGAAGCGGACGATGCTCCGGTCGTGATTCCAGGCATCTGCATGCGCAATCGTCATGATGACATCCCTCGCTAGTACACCGGCTGATATGTTGCACAGACTACATATCTCGACGTTTCACCGTACATCGTATCTCGCGATTTGTTGTCTATACAACATATCGTCAGTTTTCCCACGCAGCCAGTGTCTGGCTGATTTGGGCAACAGAATCTGCCAAATCGATCATCTGTTCGGGGGTCGGGTGT
>JBJOJU010000404.1:0-8562 GCA_046046485.1 Chloroflexota bacterium
AACCACCGGCCTGGATCGCGGTGTTTTTTTCGCCCGGAGGCGGAGTGGCACCGTTGTCTTTCGATTCGTCGTAGCTCTGCACGAGCTGCTGGTAGATGGCGAACTCGCGTTCGACGATGAGCTCTTCCGGGTCGCACAAGGGCAGCCCGCGCTTGACGGCGAAATCTTCGGCGCCTTTGGCGACCAACATCCCCGCCGGGCTGTTCAGCACGTGCCGCGCCAGGGTGATGGGGTTTTTGACGCGCCGCACGCCGGCGACCGAGCCATACAGTAGCTGATCACCGTCCATGATGGCGGCGTCGAGCTCGACGAACCCACCGCGGTTGAGCACCGAACCGACGCCGGCGTCGTAGGTGGGGTCGTCTTCGAGGATGCGCACGGCGGCTTCGACGGCGTCCATGGCACTGCCCCCAGCGGCCAAAATATCCCAGCCGGCGTTGCGTGCATTGCGACAGCCGTTGCGGTGTGGCGCGACTTCGTCATCGGGGATTGCCCAGGCACCGCCGTGTACGATAATAGCGATTGACATCTGTGTCCTTCGTTCTGTTTCTGCTGCGTTCGAGATGCTTCATTATATCCCGACCGACGGCCCACGGCAGTGTAGGTCGAGCGTTTTGATGAGAAAGCAGGCCCCGTCATGTTCCTTGCCACCGCCCGCGCCGCACTGCGTGCCTACGGTATCGACGCAGCTGCCCTCACATCCATCAACAACGGCTTCAATACGACCTACCGTGTCACCACCCCCGACGGCACTCGCTCTGCGCTGCGCCTCGGGACCAATTCACTGCGCGACCGGGCCGGTCTACAGGCTGAACTCGCCTGGATCAGCGCGTTAGCCACCGACACCGATATCTCGGTCGCACCGCCCTGTGTCACCCCCGAGGGCAACCCATTCGTCGAAGTCTGGTGCGCGCCCATCAAAAAAACAATCCCTGCCACGTTGAGTCCCTGGTTGCCGGGCCGGCTCGTCGGTGAAAAACCCACACAGCCGCAGCTCATCGCCATGGGTGAAACCATCGCCCGGCTCCACCTGCACACCGAACACTGGCAACTCCCTGCCGATGCGGTCTTCCCCTCGCTCACGGCGATCCTGATGAACAGCGCAGATCACATCGGCACGAGTGAACACCCGGCGCTGACCGCTGCGCTACGCGACCGCATCGAACGTGCTCTCGAACGCATCCGCCCCGTCTACGCCGAACTCGCCCGTACCCAACCGACACAACCGATCCACGCCGACATCCACGGCTACAACGTCCTGTGGCACGACCGCCGGCTGGCGGTCATCGATTTCGACGACGCGGGGATCGGCTGGCCAGTCCAAGACCTCGCAATCTGTGCGTATCATCTGCGCACGCTGCCCGGTGCCGAAGCACACGTGTGGGCCGGCTACCAGCGTCTCCGCCCGGCACCGGCCGTCTCGCCCGCCGACATCGAAGCACAACTCATGGCCCGGGGCATCCTGCTGCTGAACGATGTATTGAGTTCGACGGTGCCGGCCGATCGTGCCTTCGTGCCCACCTATGCCGAACGCTTGGGCCGTCGGCTCGATTGCTTCCTCGAAACCGGGACCTTCCAGATGCTGATGTGACAGACGCACATGGCCCCACGGCAACCCGACCAAAGCCCCACGTCAGCCCCCGTATGGGGGCAGACCAAAGCCCCACGGCATGCCGTGGGGCTTTGGTCTGTCGGTCGCAACAGATCGATCAACGGTCGCATGCGACCGTCATTACAACCCTCATGCCGGCCTCGGTTGGTCGCCGATACCCCCACGCGTCACGACATCATTTTTCTGATTCCCGTTTGTTTTCGCCATTGATGAACGAAAGCCCCCGTATGGGGGCATAACAAAGCCCCACGGCATGCCGTGGGGCTTTTTTTTTTGCAGACGAACGTTGTCATCCCTGTGGAGACCCGTCGCGCACGACGGGTGCTCCATGGGGACGACAACGGCATTCATCCCCGCACCGGCCGCGCGTGCTCCGACATCTGTAGCTCGTTGTTGACTTCGGTGTAGATAATCATGGTCGCCACATTGGCGTAGACCACGCTGCTGAGCAGCAGCCAGAGCACCACCACCGCACCGACGATGCCGTAGACGTTGTCGCGTTGCAGCAACCACGGAATCGCCAACGCCAACAGCACCGGAATCAGGTAAAGAGGCAGGCTCTGCAGGCGCGCTTTGGCGTAGTACCGCCAGGCTTTGCGACGCAGCGCTTCGCGCATCGGGTACATCGTCAGCGCGCGTTCGGGGCCGCCGTCGTCGAGGTAGACCAACCGGCCCACCGCAGAGGCACCGGTCAAGAATACGAACAGCCACCAGCCGAGCAAAATCGCCGCCAACAGGCCGAGGACGCCGAAGCTACTGTCTTCGACGCGGGCCATCAACAACGTCAACCCGCCACAGAAAAACAACATCCCCATCGCCATCACGGGCATGACGAAAAAGACAAAATCGACCAATACGGCAAACAACCCCATCAGCCAGCGCGTGGTCCAATCGAACAACGGCGGCAGCGGGGTCGGGAACCCTTTGCGCGTGTTTTCCATGTGCTCGACCACCAACCCGGCCGCCAATGGGTGCCCGAACAGCGTCATGCTGAACAAGCCGCCCAGCCCGATCGCACGCCACCAACGTTTGTCGGCGTGGATCGTATAGAGTGCGCGTCGGAGCATACTCACCCCCGTGGTTTCGTCACATCCCGATCATGTCGTCGTCGGCATCGGCGGCAGCCGCTTTCGCCAGACCGGCTTGGCGGTATTTTGCCCACAGCTCGGCCTCTTGCACCGCCGCTGCCTCGCGGGCTGTTTTGACAATCTGGCCCACAAAGCTACGCGGATCGTCGAGCGCACCCAAGCGGCGCAGCCAGAGAAAACCCACCAGACTGCCCGCCAACAACCCGAACAACAACCCAATGATGAATCGTCGCATCACACACCCACTTCTACGCAGCAGCCGCAACACCTGGGGTGCTGCGGCTGCGAATACACACGCCGATTAGGCTTTCGTCGCGATTTCCTGCTGGGCCTGTGCGATGAAGTCGTCGACGGCGATCGCACCCAGATCACCACCCGACCGCGTCCGCACCGCCACCGCACCGGCCTGCGCCTCGCGGTCGCCCACGATGAGCATGTAGGGGATTTTCTGCAGCTGCGCGTCGCGGATCTTGGCCTGCATCCGGTCGCGACCCATGTTGACCTCGACCCGCATCCCCAACGCCGCCATCTTGGCCTGCGTCTCGCGGGCGAAGGCACCGTGCTTTTCGTCGGAAATGGGGATAATCACGGCCTGCGTCGGCGCCAACCACATGGGGAACGCCCCAGCGAAGTGCTCGATCATCACCGCCAAGAAGCGCTCGGTCGAGCCGGTCACCGCGCGGTGGATCAACACCGGCGTGTGCATCTGGCTGTCTTCGCCGACGTACTCGACCCCCAACCGCGCCGGCTGGATGAAGTCGATCTGGATCGTCGAGAGCTGCCATTCACGGCCCAACACGTCTTTTGCCAAAAAGTCGGCTTTTGGCCCGTAGAACGCCGCTTCGCCTTCGACGGCGTCGTAGGCGACACCGTTGGCGTCCAACGCCGCCTTCAGTGCACTCGTCGCGCGGTCCCACTTGTCGTCGTCGTTGACAAACTTGCCTTCGTTGCCCCGCAGCGACAGGCGCACGCGGTAGTCGGTCAACGTGTAGGTCGTCAAGACTTCTTTGATGAGCTGCAAGCAGCGCGAGAATTCTTCTTGGATTTGGTCGGGCGTGCAGAAGACGTGGCAGTCGTCTTGGGTCAGCGAGCGCACCCGCGTCAACCCGCTCAACGCGCCGCTGTCTTCGTAGCGGTACAACGTGGCGAATTCAGCGAAGCGCATCGGCAACTCGCGGTAGGAGTGACGACCCATTTCTTTGAACAGCGACATGTGCGACGGGCAGTTCATCGGCTTGAGGCGGAAAATCGTATCGCCGTCGACCATGGGCGGGAACATCGAATCGCGGTAGTTTTCGTAGTGGCCAGACTTGTGATAGAGCGTCTCTTTGACCAAATGGCCCGTCCACACGTGCTGGTACCCGTGGCGCGTCTGTGCTTCGCGCACGTACGACTCCATCAGGTGGCGCAGCATTTCGCCCTTGGGGGTGAATAGGGGCAGGCCGGCACCGACGTCCTCAGAAAAATAGAACAACCCCAGCTCGCGGCCCAACTTGCGGTGGTCGCGGCGCTTGGCTTCTTCGAGTTGGAACAAATACTGCTCGAGATCGGCCTTCGACTCCCAGGCTGTGGCATAGATACGCTGCAGCTGGGGGCGCTTTTCGTCACCGCGCCAGTAGGCACCGGCCACACTCATCAACTTGAACCCGTCGGCTGGGATTTCTTTGGTGTTGGCGACGTGCGGGCCACGGCAGAGGTCTTCGAAGGTGTCTTGCTTGTAGGTCGAAATGACCACGTTGCCGCTCGCAGCAGCACCGTTTTCGTCTTGACCTGCGGCGAGACCGTCGATGAGCTCGAGCTTGTAGACCTGATCGGCGAAGATCGTGCGTGCTTCGGCGGCGCTGACCTCGCGATAGACGAACGCGTGCTTGCCGTTGATGATCCTGCGCATGCGCGATTCGATGTCGGCCAGGTCATCGGGCGTCAATGCGCGCGGTAGGTCGAAGTCATAATAGAAACCATCGTCGATCGGCGGACCGATGGCGATCCCCGCAGCGGGGAAAATCTCGCGCACCGCCTGTGCCATCACGTGGGCAGCAGAATGGCGGATTTTATAGAGTTGGTCGTGTCCTGACATGCCGCTCCACTCCTCAATATTCCTGTGAAAAACTGTTGGTATTCTACCCTATACGCCCTTGACCGTCATTTGACCTTCCCCACGTCAGCCCCCGCATGGGGGCACGCCGTGGGGCTATGCGGCACGCCGTGGGGTTTGGTGGTGGATGAACCATCCACCGTGATCTTCCCCAGGCGGGCATCTCCCCGTGCCTCCGTGCGAAACGACGCACCGAATCATTATTCAGCCGCGAACGTGATTTCAAGTGACCCGTCGAGCACCCGCACTTGTTCGATGGGGGTTTTCCCTGCGAGCTGGGTGTTGATGGCCTCTTGCATGGGCGTCACGACCATGCCCACCGGGATCATGCGCAGCCGACCTTCGAGATACGGGTCTTTGATGACGATTTTGCCGCCCTCGGCGACCAGGTTGGCATGGAGGACACCTTTGATGCCGCTCACCGTCAAGGTCACTGCGACGTCGTCTTTCTTGAAGACAATGCCGTTGACCGTCACCATGTCGGTGTTCATCGACTCGAGTTTGGCGTTGATATCGGCTTCGCTGAAGGTCACCACCGTCTGAGTCGGCGCCGTCGGCGCCGGGGTCGCACTCGCCGCGACGCTGGTCGCCGTCGCCACGGGCTCGGCAGTCGGGGCAACCGGCTCGGCAGTCGGCGCCGCAACGGTCGGTTCTGCGGTGGCAGCCGCGGGCTCGGTCGTCGCCTCGTCGTATGTCGCCGTCGGCGCGACTTCCATGGTGGGGGTGGTGGTATCGGCGACGGGTTCGCCGAACTGACCGGTATACCAGAAATACCCCAATATCAGCACAATCAACACAATCAGCAGGCGTATGAGTTGCATCGGTGTTTCTTCTTTCGCGTCAGTAGGCAGACAGGACACATCTTTATCATCACTACGTATTGTAACATAGCGCATTCAGACGATACGAAAGCGCATTATGGTATACTTGCAACGGTTTTGCGTCAGATATACCAGAAAACCGGAGGTGGCCATGAATCCATTCGATTTCGCTACCCTACTCGTCTGCTTCGTCGCACTCGGGTTCGGTTTTTTCTATGGTGCCCTGCGGACGATCGTGTTCGCCGTGATTAGTTATATCTGCTTCGTGCTCGCTGGTCTCTACTTCCAGACATTCGGCGATTTGTTGCATCTCTATGCCAATATCAACCTCTCCGAGAGCCACGCGATTGCGTTTTTGTCGACGTTTGTGACGACGCTCATCGTCATCGGGGCGATGGGGTTGTACACCTTCCGCTCGCTCGCCGGTGGGCCGCCCTCGACGACGAGCCGGATCACCGCCATTGCGGTCGCAGTGATGAATGCCCTGGTCGTCTGGGGCGTCGTCGCGCATCTCTATGGCCAAATCGCCCAGACCACACCCGAAGCCGACACCATCACCGTCTTCGGTGGACCACACACGACCGCGCTGGTCGCTTCTTCCCGCACCATGCAGCCGCTGGCAACGAGTGCCGTGCCGCTGGTGACGTCGATCGTCGCGCCGTTTGTGTTCAGTGATATCTATGAACTCTTCCCGGAACCAACCGGCCAAACACTACCAGCACCCACACCATGAACATACCAGAACATACCCTGACCACCCTCGAGTTCCCTGCCATTCGCGGGATGCTGGCGCACCACGCCAGCTTTTCTGCATCGAAGCAGATGATCTATGACTTGGTCCCCTCGTGCGATGCCTATGTCATCAATCTCGCCTTGGCACAGACGCGCGAAGCGCGCTTTCTGCTCGATACGCTCCCCGATCTGAGCATCGGCGCTGCCCGCGACATCCGCGACAGTGCCCGGCTCGCCGAACGGGGCGGTGTGCTCGACGCCGGCGCACTGCTCGACGTCGCCCGCACGCTGGGGGCGACCCGCCGCTTCAAACAGAGCTTCGCGACCGTCGAGCCGGCCAAGATTCCCCAACTCCACGACGCCATCCAACGCCTGCCGGTGCTGCCGGCCATCGAAGAACGCATCGACCGCTCGATCAACAACGACGGCGAGGTGCTCGATTCAGCCAGTGCCAAACTGGGGTCGTTGCGCAGCGAAATCCGCATCACGATGTCACGGGTCCAAGAACGCCTGCAGCACATCGTGTCGTCGGGCCAGTACAGCGACGCGCTCCAAGAAGCCATCGTCACGGTGCGCAACGGCCGCTACGTTGTGCCCGTCAAAGCCAGCCACAAACGCATGGTCAAGGGCTTGGTGCACGACCAGTCGGGCAAAGGGCTGACGCTCTTCATCGAGCCGTTGGTCGTCGTCGAACTCAACAACAAACTGCGTGAGCTGCAGCTCGACGAAGCCGACGAAATCGCGCGGATATTGGCCGAGCTCTCGGACATGGTCGGCGCGCAGGCTGCGTACATCCGCACCGGTATCACCGCTCTCGCCGAGCTGGATTTTTCGCTCGCCAAAGCACGCTTCGCCGGCCTGCTGCGCTGTGTCGAACCGATTATGATCGACGTGATGACCGGCGCCGACCCCGAGATTCGCCTCAACAAAGCCCGCCACCCGCTCATCGACCCGGTCAAAGTGGTGCCCACCGACATCGCGATGCCCCACGACACGCGCATCACCCTGATCACGGGGCCAAACACCGGCGGCAAAACTGTCTCGCTCAAAACCACTGGGCTACTGGCATTGATGGCCCAGTCGGGCTTGTTTATCCCCGCCGCCGATGGCTCGACGTTACCCGTGTTCGGGCGGATTTTCGCCGACATCGGCGACGAGCAGAGCATCGAACAGAGCCTGTCGACCTTTTCGTCACACATGACCAACATCATCGGCATCTTGCAGTCGCTCGACAGCCACGTGACCCCCGCGCCGTCGCACGTGCAGATGCTGCAGCCCACCGACTGGCAGCCACGCGAGCCGGTGTTCGTCGACGAGTTGCCGGTGTTGATTCTGTTCGACGAACTCGGCGCCGGCACCGACCCCATCGAGGGCTCGGCGCTCGCCCGCGCCATCATCGACCATATCCTGCACTATGGCGTCTTTGCCATCGCGACGACGCACTACGCCGAACTCAAGGCATATGCCTACACGACCCCCGGTGTCCAGAACGCATCGGTCGAATTCAACGCCGAGACGTTGTCGCCCACCTACCGCCTGATGATCGGTGTGCCGGGGCGCTCCAACGCGCTCGCCATCGCGACCCGCCTCGGCCTCCCCAAGAAAATCATCGACAGCGCCCGCGAGACGCTGCCCAGCCAAGAGTTGCACGTCGACACGTTGCTCGCAGCCATCCAAAAGGAGCGCCGCGAAGCCGCAGCCCTCCTGGCCGAAGCCCAGGCCGTCGAAGCAGCGGCCACAGCCCAGAAAGCGGCATTCGCCGCCGAGCGGGCCGCCTTCGAAGCCCAACTCGAAGCCGAACGGCTCGCGGCAGCTGCGGCCATCGACGAAGAAATCAAGGCAGTCAGGGCTGAACTCCGCCGTCTGCGCGACGACGTCCAGAATGTGTCGATCACGCGCAAATGGATGGAAGACGCCCAGCAGCGCAGTGCCGATCTGCAGAAAAGCGCGGCGACTCGCATCGAAAAGCAGAAGCGCACACAGGCACCCGTCGTCGCCGCCCCGGTGGTCGAAGCCAAGCGCCCGCTGCAGGTGGGTGATGCCGTCTTTGTGCCCTCGGTCAATCTGACCGGCGACGTCGTCAGTATCGACGAAGGTGACGACAGCGCCGAGGTGCAGGTGGGCGGCTTCCGCCTGACGGTGCCGCTGCGCGACCTGCGCCCAGGCCAACCCAAAGCCGAACCCGCCAAAACCCCGCGCCCGACCTCGATCCCC
>JBJOJU010000069.1:0-4181 GCA_046046485.1 Chloroflexota bacterium
GTTTTGCTCCTTGAAGGTGTCTTTCTTGCGCTTGCGGATGTCCATCACGCGGGTCAAGTCGACCTCGTTGAACGTCGTCAACATGGCAGCGTTGTGTTGTGCCTGCACCAAGCGCTGCGCAATCGTCTGGCGACGGCGGGTCATTTTCTCACGCGTCTCGCTGCGCGGGCCGCTGCTGATCGGTGCAGGGGTCACTGCAGTGACCGCCGGCTTCGGTGTAGCGGCATTGATGACGTCTTGATTGGTGATCTTGCCGCTGGGGCCGCTGCCGGCCACGGTGCGCAGGTCAACCCCGGCGTCGGCCGCGACATTGCGGGCGACCGGGGTCGCGCTGTTGCCGGTATCAGAGGCGGGAGCTGAGGGCTGGGTTGCTGCAGGAGCCGGTGCCGTCGTGTTCGCGACCGGCGTCGCAGGTGCACTCGTTGCGGCTGCGCTGTCGTCGAGCACGGCGATGAGTTCGCCCACGGCAACCGTGTCGCCTTCTTTTTTGTGCAGCGCAGTGACCACGCCAGCGCGGTCTGCCGTCACTTCGATATTGACCTTGTCGGTTTCGAGTTCAGCGACGACGGTGCCCGCTGCCACTGCTTGGCCGACAGCGACCAACCATTTGGCGAGTGTGCCCTCGACAATCGACTCCCCCAGAACGGGGACTTTCACTTCGACCTGCATAGCATACTCCTGGCGGTTTACCCGACCACAACGGCGGGTGAGAGGTCTGACTCGTGGATCGCGCGGGCGATAATCCGGGCTTGTTCCTCGGCATGATCCGATTGCGATCCTTCGGCGGGGCTCGCCGACGGGGCACGGCCGACATAGGAGAACCCGCACGACGGTGCGAGCAACGCCTTGATGTGCGGCGCGACGTAGGTCCAGGCACCCATGTTCTGGGGCTCTTCCTGCAACCAGATGACATCGCGTGCATGCGGGTAATTGGCCAGCACTGCCGCCAATTCGTCGGCGGGGAAGCTATACAGCTCCTCGATGCGCACCACTGCCACATGCCGCAGCTGTTCGGCGCTCATGCTCGTCACGACGTCGACGTACACCTTGCCGCTGCACAGAATCACACGGGTCACATCAGCACTGCGGCTGAGTGCCTCGGCATCGTCGATGACCCGTTGAAATTTGCCATGGGTCAATTCGTGCAACGACGAACCCGCTTTCGCATGCCGCAGCAGGCTCTTGGGAGTCATGAGTATCAACGGGCGCGGGTCTTCGGTGCGCAACATCGCCTGGCGGCGGAGCAGGTGGAAGTACTGGGCAGCAGTCGTACAGTTGGCGACCCGCATGTTGTCGTCGGCAGCCATCTGCAAGAAGCGTTCGAGGCGCGCACTCGAGTGCTCGGGGCCTTGCCCCTCATACCCGTGGGGCAACAACAACACCATCGACGGCGCCAAGCCCCACTTTTTGCGGCCAGAGACGATGAATTGGTCGATGATGACCTGGGCGCCGTTGGCGAAATCGCCGAACTGTGCTTCCCACAACACCAGTGTGTCGGGTGCGTGCGAGCCGTAGCCGTATTCAAAGCCCAAGACTGCGTTCTCTGACAGCGGGCTATTATAGACCGCAAACGCCGCTGTCGCATCAGGAAGATGATGCATGGGCGTATACGACGTGCCCGTCTCGAGGTCGTGCAGCACCAGGTGTCGGTTGCTGAACGTCCCGCGCTGGCTGTCTTGACCGGTCATGCGCACCGGCACACCTTCGCACAACAGCGAGGCAAACGCCAGTGCTTCGGCGTGAGCCCAGTCGATCGCACCGGGTACCTCGAATGCCGTGCGGCGCTTGTCGAACATCCGCGCCAACTTTGGGTTGACGGTGAAGACATCGGGGACCTGCAACAGGGATGTATTGAGCGCCCGCAACACGTGCTCCGGTACTGCGGTCTGTGTGCGTTTTGCCAGACCAGCCGGGGGCACCGCGGGTTGCACCGGGGTGACCGGGTCGGTCTCTGCTTGGTGCTTTGCATCGCGCAGACGCGCAGTGGTTGCGTCGATCATCTGCTGGACTTCGGCGGCCGTGATGATGCCATCGAGCATCATCTGGTCGGCCAACTTCTGGCGCACCGTTTTGTGCTGTGTGATCTGTGCATACATCAACGGCTGCGTGAACGTCGGTTCGTCGCCTTCGTTGTGTCCCCAGCGTCGGTAGCCGACCAGGTCGATCAAGAAGTCTTTGTGGAACTCGTTGCGGTACCCTAGCCCGAGTCGTCCTGCGACGATACACGCTTCGACGTCGTCTGCGTTGACGTGCACGATGGGGATCTCGAAGCCTTTGGCCAGGTCCGACGCATACACCGTCGTCCGGCTGTCCGACGGGTTTGTCGAAAAGCCGATTTGGTTGTTCAGGATGATGTGGATCGTTCCGCCGATGCTGTAACCTTCGAGCCCTGACATGTTGAGGGTCTCGGGCACGATACCCTGGCCGGGGAAGGCTGCATCACCGTGGATGATAATCGCCAGCGACGCCGAACGGTCACGCGGCGGCGCACCGGCGACCGAGCGGTCATCCTGCACGGCCCGGGCGCGCCCCGCGACCACGGCATTCACGAATTCGAGGTGGCTGGGGTTAGGAGCCAGCGTGATGGGCATCTGCGAAATACCCGAATTGATGTAGGTCCGCCGCGCACCGAGGTGGTACTTGACGTCGCCCGTCCAGCCGTGTGCCTCGCGGGTCACCGGCTGATGGTGGTCGCGATGCGCCAGCAGGAACTCACTCAGGATGTGGTGGTAGGGCTTCCCCAACGTGTGGGCGAGCACATTCAAGCGGCCGCGGTGCGCCATGCCGATGACGATTTCGCGCGTGCCTTCGACCGCCGCGTTCCGGATAATCGAGTCGAGCATCGGAATCAAGACGTCGCAGCCTTCGAGTGAAAACCGCTTCTGTCCCACAAACGTGGTGTGCAAGAAGCGCTCGAACGTCTCGACTTCGGTCAGTCGTTCGAGGATTTCGCGTTTGCGTCGATCCGAAAACCCGTAGTGGTAGCGTTTCGATTCGATCGAGTCGTGCAGCCACTGGCGTTCGTTGTAGAAGTGCACATGGTCGGTCTCGTAGCCCGAATTGCCCGAATAGATGCGCCGGAGGGCCTTGACCCCTTCGAGCGCGTTGGCGTAGTCGTTCTGCATCGGGCTGCGCAGGATATGGCTCGGCAACGCCTGCAGATCTGCATTGGAGATGCCGTGGTATTCGAGTTCGAGCGCTGGATCACCCATCGGTTGCTTGCCCAAAGGGTCGATGGTCGCAGCGAGATGACCGACTTCGCGGATATACCGGATCAGTCGCGCCGCCGAAATCGCCGTGTCGTTGCTGACAGCGCCGTCGCGCTGTCCGCTCGAGGAACTTTCGGTGCGCGCATCGACTGCGACGGTCGGCAGCGTTTTGAACCAGGCCTGCAGCTCTGCGTCGACGAGGGCTGGGTCGCGGCGATACAACTCGTATTGTTCGAGCAGGTATGCTTCGTTGGGTCCAGAAAACTGCGCAAACGTGGGTTGCATGAGACACTCCTTGACGACGCAGGACGTCGGCACACCGTGGCGACTCTGCCAAGCGGTTACCAGTATAGAGGGCTGAGCGGCGTGCGTCAAGAAAACGCCGCGGCGTATAGTGCGCCGCGGCGCATCACAAGCGCATCGAGCCACTTTTTCATGAAAGAAAAGGGACACGCCGACGCGGAGTTGGTATACTACCTTTGTCAGAAAGCGAGGCACCTGTGCGAATCACCCGCGCGCTCATTACGGCAGCTTCACCGAGTCAAACGACCCTCCCGTTGCAACGACTCGTCGACCGCGACGGCGTCTCGAAAACGGTCTTGCAGATTATCGCAGCCGAAGCCCGCTCTGCCGGCATCGAAGAGCTGGTTTTGGTCGTTGCGCCAGGCACTGCCGACACGTACCGCCAAGCGCTTGGGGCCGACGCACAGCACGTCTTGTGGATCGAACAACTGCACCCCCGCGGGTACGGCGACGCAGTACTGCATGGCCGAGCAGCGATGGCCGAAGAACCGTTTCTGCACCTCGTCGGTGATCACATATACATTTCGAACGACACGGTCGGGTGTGCCCGCCAGATTATCGATATCGCAGAAGCCGAGTCCTGCGCCGTTTCGGCGGTCCAGGCATCGCGCGAACACGTCCTCCCCTATGTCGGCGCGGTCGGGGGCCGCCCCGTCCCCGGCAAACCGC
>JBJOJU010000085.1:0-7832 GCA_046046485.1 Chloroflexota bacterium
AGTTGGATGATCAAGCGCTCACGTTCGGGTAGGCTCTCGAGCACCTCGGCCAACTCCTGCCGCAGCATCAGATTAGTGGCGGCTTCGACCGGGCCGGCGATGCGTTCGTCTTCGATGAAATCGCCCATGCGCCCTTCGCCCTCTTGGCCCACCGGCATCTCGAGCGACATCGGTTGCAACGACGCCTCGAGGGTGCGGCGCACTTTGGCAGGCGACAGCTCCATCACCTCGGCGATTTCTTCGGGAGTGGGCTCACGCTGGAGTGTCTGCTGCAGCTTGTGGGCGGCGCGCTTCACCTGGCTGATGGCCTCGCCCATGTGCACCGGCAGGCGGATGGTCCGGCTCTGGTCGGCGATCGAGCGCGTGATCGCCTGACGGATCCACCAGGTCGCGTAGGTCGAAAACTTGTTGCCCTTGGTGTAGTCGAACTTTTCAACGGCTTTCATCAAGCCGATGTTGCCCTCTTGGACCAAGTCCATCATCGTCAGCCCGTACGACGTGTACTTTTTGGCGATCGAGACGACCAGGCGCAGATTGGCTTGGATGAGGTCGTGGCGGGCTTGTTCAGCGTCGGCGACCACTCGGTCGAGCGGGGTCCGGCGCACAAAACCGTCGTCGGTGCCTTCGGAGCGTTCGATGTACAACGACGCCACCCGCTCGACGACATCGGACCAGAGGCGTTGGTGGCGCAACAATTCTACCGGCGCCGGGTGGCTGCCGATGTAGAAACAGCCGATTTCGGCGACACATCGCTCCAGATCGCTCTCATACAGATGACGGAGCTCGGCACCGACCAGCCCCGACAACAAGCGCAGGCTTTCGCGTTCCTGGCGTTGATAGTGCCGCAACACGCGCTGGGCCTTGAGGAGCTCGTAGGCGCGCACCGCCAGCGGTGCACGGTCGTGCAGCAACGCCAGCACGACCGGTTCGAGTGAACGCCGACGCTGTGCGTGTTCTGGGTTGCGCTCGCTGTCGCGCCGCGGTGCGTCGTCGTGGAGCAGGGCACTCAACAGTGTCACTGCCGTCGCGATGTCGGTCGTGGGGGGCAGGGTATCGGCGGCCAAGGCGTCCGTCACGACGGGTTCGCACAGCGCATACATCCAACCGTGCATGGCGACCACGTCGGCGAGGACTGCGCGGGTCTGCTGCAGCCCGATGGGCGACACCAGGCGCTGCGAGCGGACGCGGGTCGCTCGGGCACCCATTTCGATACGATGGGCGAGCATGACCTCGTCGGCGGCGCGCAAGAGACGGACTTTGCCGATTTCTTGCAGATACATGCGCACCGGATCGTCGAGCGAAATATCGCTCAGCGCTGTCGTCGCCAGGGATTCGTCGTCGGTATCGTCGGACACCAGGGGGGGCTCGGCGTCGTGCTCGCCGAACAACAACTCAGCGGCCACGACATGTTGCTCGGCAGAATCGTTCAAATAATCTGCTGCTTGCATCTGCATCCATCCTTGGTACGACGACTCAGTGCACAGTGAAAAATGATGGTACGATGACCCGGGGTGCCGGGTGTGGTGTCACCATCTGTCCGATCACTGGCATGACCCGGCTCGTGGCGACAAGAGTGTGGTTCGAACCGATGCGAGGCCTCTACAAAATATCTGCGAACACCGTGCATTCCTTGGTACTATAGCACTTGCCACTCTGTAGCGTCAATACACCCGATACGAAAGGGCGCCCATGTACTCGTTCCACACCCGGCTCGCGGCGGCGATCGACACCAAAAACAGCCTGCTCTGCGTCGGCCTCGACCCCGACAGCAGCAAGCTCCCTGCCCATCTGCACGACCAACCGGATGCGGTGTATCGCTTCTGTCACGACATCGTGGCGGCCACGCACGACGTCGTCGCCGCATTCAAGCCCAATATCGCCTTCTTCGAGGCGATGGGTACCGGCGGGATCGAGGTACTGGCGCGCATCATGACGCTGTCGCCCAGCACCCTGTGGATCCTCGACGCCAAACGGGGCGACATCGGCAACACCGCCGCGGCATATGCCATAGCAGCCTTCGACCACCTGCACGCCGACGCCATCACGCTCAACCCCTACCTGGGCGGCGACAGCCTCGAACCCTTCTTGACACGCAGCGACCGCGGCTCGTTTCTGCTCTGCCGCACCTCGAACCCGGGCAGCAAAGACCTGCAGGAGCTCGTGCTCGCCGACGGGCGCCCGCTCTACCAAGCCGTGGCGCAGACCGCCCAAGACGCCTGGAATACGCACAACAACGTCGGCCTCGTGGTCGGCGCCACACAGCCCGCTGCCCTGGTGGCGGTGCGCGCCATCTGCCCCGATTTGCCCATTCTGCTGCCGGGTGTCGGCGCCCAAGGGGGTGACTTGGCGACGGCGGTCCAAGCCGGCGTCGATCGGCACCGGCGCGGCTTGTTGGTCAATGTTTCGCGCAGTGTGTTGTACGCCGCCAACGACCGCAGCTATGCCCACGCCGCCCGTACCGAAGCAATCCGGACGCGCGACGCCATCAATGCGGTGCGCTGATATCGGGTCAAAAAGCCGCTGGGCGCGTAGGCGCCCAGCGGCTTTTCTGTGGATACGACTCCTGCGGCTGTCAGGGTTGGATTTCGCCGCTGATTTCTTGTGAACGCGTCACAAACCAGTGGGTCAGATTGCGGAAGCGGGCATCACGACCGGCGAGCAGGTTCATCATGCCGGGCATGTCGGTGCGGGTCGTCAGTGCCGTGCCCCCCAGGTCGCTGACGGTCGCGAAGACCTCGAGCGGTTGGTACATGATGATGCTGGGCGCCAGGTCGATCCAGCGCTGCTGGAAGTCGGCGTAGAGCTGAGTACGCGATTCGAGATCACTCTGGATACGCGCCAGCGACAGTGCGTCGTCGATGACCTGGTCTTGCAGACCGGCGTAGTTACGCCCGATATTGACCTGGCTCGAATGCCAGAGCTCGTAGACGTCGGGGTCGGCCCCCAAACGCTGCCAGCCGTGCAGTGCCATGTCGAATTCGCCCGTTTCGAGATGCTGCCGCAGCGTGTCGGCGTCGAGCACCGTGACGGTGACGGCGATACCCACCTGCCCGAGCTGGGCAGCGATATCATCTGCGGCGGCTTTCCGGTCCGTTGCGCCGTCGACCAACAACTCGAACGCGAGCGGTCGACCATTGCGGCTGCGCATCCCGTCGTCGCCGGCGATATACCCCAGCGTGTCCAGGCCTTGGGCGGCGCGTTCCTTGCTGGGGATATACCAGACCGCGGCCGGGTTGTACGCCCACCACCCCGGCAAGATGGGGGTGTCGATGCGTGTGGCCCGATCCGCCAACAACCGGGAGATGAGGTCTTCGCGGTCGATCGCTTGGGCAATCTGGCGGCGGAAAATCACATCGTCGAACGGCGCGTTCCGCAGATTGAACGACAAGACCGTGTAGGCGTCGATACTCGCCGCCCGGCGCACCACGCCGCGCGGCGTCTGATAGGCGCCCAGCGGGCCGGTACCCACAAACGCCAACCCGCTCACTTCGCCCCGGGTCAACGCCGCGAACGCCAACGACTCGTCTTGGTAGAAGCGCATCGTCAACGTGTTGATCAGCGGTCGCCCGAGATAGTATGCGGGGTTGGCAGCTAATGCGATCGCATCGGCACTGATTTCGGTGATTTGATACGGGCCGGTGCCGATCGGCTTCTGGCTGAACGCCGAATTGGCCCACTGTTCGGGGGGCACGTCGGCGAGCAGATGCGCAGGCACCATCGGGATGGTGGCGTACTTGAGGAACGGCGCGAACGGTGCCTGCAGCTTACAGCGGATGCTCATGTCGCCCGCCCGCTCGACCAATATCGTACGCCAGACCGTCGCCACGCTGGGCGACCCGGTGAACGCCGGCCCTTGGACCGAACGCAGTGTGAAGAGCACGTCTTCGACGCCGAACGCCGTGCCGTCGTGCCAGGTGACATCCGGCCGCAGTGTGAAGGTGTAGACCAACCCGTTGGGGTCGATTTCCCACTTTTCGGCTAAGCCGGGCTCGAAGCCGCCGTCGAGACCCACCCGCACCAGCCCATCAAAAATGACCGCGTGCACATCGGCAGCGGCCAAATCGGTGGTCGTGTCGCTCACCAGTGGGTTGAGGGTTGTGGGGATGCTGGGGATGCCCTCGATATAGGCGCCACCCTCGATCGGGCGCGATACGGCAGCCCGCGTCACCGCGACATAGGCCATCAGCCCGAGTACGAGCATCGAGCTGATGACGGTGATGACGATTTGGAGCCGGATGCGCCGCGACATGCGTCAGCCTACCAGAACCACACGCCTGCAGCCGGCGTCACCGTGCCGAAGATGGGCAAGCTGGCCACCAACGCCGCGATTAAGAACAACACGCCCAACACAATCGTGAGCTGGAAAATCGTCTTTTCGAGGCCGCGCTTCGTCTTGTAGATCGACGATGCATCGTTGGATTGCAGACCCGCGTTGCGCCCCTGCAACACCACCAAAAAGGTCAGAGCTGACCCGAGTGCAATCAATGCGATGGAGAGAGCCGTTTCCATGTCGCTATACCTTCTGTCAGTGCGTCGGACGCACGCATATTGATGGATTATAGCACAACGAGGCGCTCGGGGGAGTCGGCAACGCCGGTTTTCTCGGCTACAATAGCGAAAACACCCACGAGGAGCCCACTCATGCCCAGCCGTCCCATCGCCAACGCCCCCTGCTCGTGGGGGACCCTCGAATTCGCTGATCTCAGCGGCACCCGCATCGAGTACCCCCAGATGCTCGACGAACTCGCCGCCACCGGCTACACCGGCACCGAGTTGGGCGACTGGGGCTTCATGCCCACCGACCCCGCAGCCCTGGCTGCCGAGCTCGATCGGCGCTCGCTGACGCTCATCGGCGCATTTGTGCCCGTCGAACTCCGCGGCGACGCTGCCACCACTGCCCCTCACATCGCACACGCCTGCCAGACGGGCACGCTCCTCGCCGAGACGGCACGCCGCCTCGGGCAGCGCCACCGCCCGCTGGTCATTTTGGCTGATACCAACGGCACCGACCCTGATCGGACCGCCCGCGCCGGCCGGATCACCGGCCGCACCCCGTCGACCCCGTTGGTGAACGCCGCCAAAACCGCTACCGCCGCCGCCGAGGCCGTCTATGCGGCCTGCGGCCTCGAGAGCGCGTTCCACCACCACTGCGCGGGCATCGTCGAAACACCCGACGAGATCCGTCGCTTCCTGCACCACGTCGCCACGCCGCATCTCGGGCTCGTCTACGACACCGGGCACCTGCTCTATGGGTCGGGCGACAACCACACTGACCTGGTCGCCCTGCTGCGCGAGTACGCACCGGCGATCCGCCTGGTCCACTTCAAAGACTGCGACACCACCGTCGCCGACACCATCCGCCAGCGCGGCGGCGACTACTTCGCCGCACTCCAAGCGGGTATTTTTTGCGAGCTGGGCCGTGGGGCGGTGCCGTTTGCCGCCATCGACGCCGCACTCACCGAGATCGGCTACGACGGCTGGATCGTCGTCGAACAAGACGTCTTGCCGGGGATGGGCGCGCCGCGCGACAGCGCCGACCGCAATCGTCGTTTTCTCCAGACTATCGGACTCTGACCCGGAGGAACCCATGCTCTCACAGGTGATTTGTTCGACCAATCTGCGCAACGCCAACGCCGAAGACGGCGCCGATTCGTGGCGCCACCGGGCAACGGGCTACGCAGCCCTGTTGCAGCGACTCCGACCCGACATCGTCGGTGTCCAAGAATGCATGGACGTCCAACGCACGTGGTTGGCCGACACCTTCCCGCAGCACACCGTCACCGCCGGGCTGCCCTATGGCAATCACGCGCCGTACGAGTACTGTGCGATCGCCTGGCGCACCGAACGCTACACGCTGCTCGACAGCGGCGGCTTCCACCTCAGTCTGTCGCCGTCGGTGCCCTCGCGCTCGTGGGACACGTCGTGGATGCGCGTGGCCAACTGGGTCGTGCTCAAACACCGCGCCAGTGGGCTCGATTTCTGCGTCTGCAACACCCACCTCGACAACATCGGGGCGGTTTCGCGCCGCGAATCGATCGACGTCCTGGCGACCCAGCTCGCACCCTTCGCGCACCTGCCCACCATCGTGATGGGCGATTTCAACACCCCGCCCGACGGCGATGTGCACGCCCTGGCCCGCAGTCACGGCTTCGTCGACAGTTGGCAGGCGGCCGGGCACCGCGACGGCGCGGGCGTGCTGACCTTCCACGGCTTCCGCGGGGCGGTCTGGCCTGCCGTGTCGGGCGAGCGCGACGATGCCCGCATCGACTGGATCCTGCACCGCGACCCCCAGCAGCGCCTGCGCCTCGTGTCGGCCCACATCGTCACCAGTACCCTCGACACCGGCCGCTTCCCCAGCGACCACTACCCCGTCACCGCCCAGTATCAACTGGTCTCTTCGGAGCAGCAGCATCGGTGAAAACCCCGTGCCGGCCGGCACAGGGCTGCACCCGAGGTATCGCTGTGCCGCACCCGATGGCGTCGGTTTCGGCGCACGACCATCCGGCTGGTGGTCGGCCCTGGGGTATCTCGGGCGCTCACACACCGTCGTCTCGCAGTCACTTCTGACCAAAAAGGCTCCCGGCCGATCGGCGGGGAGCCTTTTCACCTGCTGCTACAGCTGCGCTCACTCGGCACTGCGGATAATCTGCAGCATCTCGGCGACGTCGACGACCTTGGCGCGCGGTCGACCATGGGCATTGCCCCGGGTCGTCTCGTAGGCGTCGAGCTTCTGCCAATCGCCATAGGTCACCACCTGGTTGCTGCGACTGCGCAACAGAGCGTCGACCGCAGCACCGTCGCGGTACTGATCGGCGATGCCGTTCAGCCCTTCCCAATCGGCTTTCATACTCGCGACGGTCGCCACGGAATCGGGCTTGTTGGTGCCGATAATCCCCGACGGGCCACGTTTCGCCCAGCCGACCACATAGGTGCGCTCGATCGGGGTTTTGTTGGCCATGTCGATGACCCGCCCGTCGGTGTTGGGGATCAAACCGCGCTTCTCGTCGAAGGGCACATCCGGCAACGCCACGCTCCGGTACCCCACCGAACGCAGTACGATACCGCACGCTATCGTGCGGCGCGCACCGGTGCCGACGGCTTTGACACTGCCGTTGCCGTCGTCGACCAACGTATTGCGCTCCATCACCACGCCGGTCACGTGGCCGTTGTGGGTCGTGATTTCGACCGGCGACCAGAGGAACTGCATGTGGATGCTCTTGGGGTGGCCAGCCAACCCGCGCTCGATGTAGCCGCGCATCACCTCCATGTTGCGACCGGCGACTTTGTTTTCGGCTTGCTGCGCCGCACTGATGGGGTCGAGTTCGAAGTCGACCGGGTCGAGCATGATATCGACACCGTGTAGCTCACCGAATTCTTTCAACTCGGGCGTGGTGAACGCCGCCTGCACCGGGCCACGGCGACCGACCAACACCACCTGTTTGACCGTCGAGGTGCGCAGGGCTGCCACGGCATGATCGGCCATGTCGGTGGTGGCCAGTTCGGCGACCGGTGCCAACAACGCCCGGGTCACATCCATGGCGACGTTGCCGTTGCCGATGACCACCACACGCTCGTGCTGATCGAGGTTGAACATACTGTCGCGGTAGTACGGGTGCCCGTTGTACCAGCCCACGAAACTCGTCGCCGGCATGCTACCGATGGCGTCTTCGCCGGGGATGCCCATTTTGCGGTCGGATTGTGCGCCCACGGCATACACAATCTGATCGTAGTACTGCAGCAACTCGGCGTGGCTGATGTCGCTGCCCATCGAGACGTTGCCGTAGTAGCGCACCCGCGGGTCGGCCATCAATTTGTCATAGATCCGGGTGACG
>JBJOJU010000094.1:0-2782 GCA_046046485.1 Chloroflexota bacterium
CAGATATGTACCTGACCGACAACGTCGCGGCTGCAGCCCAACTCACCAAAACGCTCATCCGACAGGGTCACAACCGTATCGGCTACATCAGCGGTGACGCGCGAATATCTGCCACCCGCGATCGCCTCTACGGGTATCGCCTTGCGTTGGACACCGCGGGAATTCTGTTCGATTGGTCGTTGGTCCGCGAAGACGACGGCGACTCGCTGGCAAATGGCTACCATTCGACGCATGCACTATTGGCCGCTGTGGATCCTCCCACAGCGGTTTTTGCGTCCAACAGCGACACGGCACTGGGTGTCGTCCGCGCCTGCCAAGAACTGGGCATGGTGGTCCCCGACGATCTCACGGTCGCGTGTTTCGATGACCTCGAGCACGCCGATACGATTTTCCCCTACCTCACGGTCATGGAACAACAGACAGCCTGCATCGGCCAGTTAGCAGTCGAGCGGCTGCACACCCTCTGTACCAGCGGCGACGACGAGACTCAACAACACATGCTCCCCGCTGAACTCATCACGCGGAGTCAGCAGCGCAGACTGGTCTAGCCCCACGCCATTTTCACGAGAAAGAGATCAATCGTGCGTCAAATCACTCTGCACGGCGTCAACGACGTGCGCATCGGGACTGTACCGATTCCCGAACCACCGCCCGCCGGGTGGGTCCAGGTCCGGGTGCGTCGAGTCGGCATCTGTGGCACCGACCTCCATGCATACGCGGGCAAACAGCCGTTTTTCCGCTACCCGCGCGTGCTGGGGCACGAGCTCGCCGTGACGGTCGTTGCGCTCGGCGCCGGGGTGACCGCTGTCGCGGTCGGTGCCGATGTCGCGGTCCGCCCCTACCTCGAGTGCGGCGTGTGTGACGCGTGCCGGCGTGGCCGCACCAACTGCTGTGAGCGCTTGCAGGTACTCGGGGTGCACATCGACGGCGGCATGCAGGGCATCATCAATCTGCCGGCCGACCATCTCCACCCAGCCCACGGGGCGTCGCTGGAGGGATTGGCACTGGTCGAAATGCTCTCGATTGGCTTCCACGCCGTCCGCCGGGGAGCACCGACCCCCGAACAGCGCGTCGTCGTTGTCGGACTGGGGCCGATCGGGCTCGGGGTCTGCTTGGCTGCACGGACCCGTGGCTGTGCGGTCGTCGCAGTCGATCCCAGCCCAACCCGCCGGGCGTTCGCGCTCGCACACGGATTGGCCGCCGCAGCAGTCGACCCCGGGGCAGATGTCCGGGCAGCGGTCACTGCTGCGTGCGGTGGCGCTGCCGACGTCGTCTTCGATGCCACCGGTCACCCCGGCGCGATGGAGGCATCCTTCGGCCTCCCGGGGAATGGCGGCACGCTCGTCTTTGTGGGGTTGGTCCAGGGCACGTTGGCGTTCGACGACCCAGAGTTCCACCGACGCGAACTGACCGTCCTCGCGAGCCGGAACGCCATTGCCGCCGACTTCGACGCCGTCATTGCGGCGCTGCCGTCGATCGACATCGCAGCCTGGGTCAATCGGCGCTGTACCCCGACAGGGCTCGCCGATGCACTGGCGACCTGGCGTGACCCGCAGAGTGGCGTCATCAAGGGGATGCTCGATATGGACGGCGAGGCAGATTGATGTACAAAACCTACCCGGCGTTGCAGCATCGGCCGTATCGCTTGCTCTGGAGCGGTTTGATTGCGTCGAATATGGGCACCTGGATGCAGAACGTCGCGCAGAGTTGGCTGATCTACAAGATGACCAACAACGACGCGCACTACCTCGGATGGCTCGGGCTGGCGTTTGCAGTGCCGATGATTGCGCTGCCGGCAGTGGGCGGGATGCTCGCTGATCGATACTCGAAACCCGGAATCTTGCGCATCACCCAATGGAGCATGGCAGCAGTCGCCGCGATCCAAGCACTGCTGACGCTGACGGGCTACAACAACCCAACCTTCATCCTCATCGCCACGTTTGTCGGCGCGACGCTGCTCGCGGTCGACAATCCGACGCGCCAGGCGTTGATTCCCACGCTGGTCCCCCGTGCAGATCTGCTCAATGCGCTCGCGTTGAATGCTGCAACCTACAACGGTGCTGCACTGCTGGGGCCAGCAATCGCGGGTTTTCTGATGAATTGGGTTGGGGCTGGGTGGCTCTTCGCCGCGAATGCGGTCAGCTTTCTGGCCGTCATCTACGCGGTCAAACAGATGCCCACCGAGGACCGCGACCCACACCGGCAACCGGTGACCCTCACCGACGCACTCTTGGGTGGGGTGCGGTACGCGCGCCAGCATGCGCTGACCGGGGTGTTACTGGTCACCTCGACGATTTTGTCTCTGTTCGGCAGGTCGTATCAACAAGTGTTGCCGATCTACGCCGACGACATCTGGCAGATTTCGACCCAGGGGTACGGAATCTTGCTCTCGGCCGCGGGGGCAGGCGCGATGATCGGGGCACTAGGTTTGGCGTCGCTCCCCGCAATCCAACCCAACGGCACCAATCTGCGCCGTGCCGGTATCGGATTTGCGCTGTTGCTCGCGGTGTTTGCCTGGACGCCGATATGGTGGGTAGGGGTCGTGGTGTTGGTGTGTGTCGGTATCATCAGCACCGCTGCGACGACCATGATTGCCACCATGCTCCAGCTCGAGGTGCCGGGCCATCTGCGTGGTCGGGTGATGAGCCTACATGCAATCACACTCATCGGGGTCCCGTCGGTGGGTGGGTTGGTAGTCACGCAGCTGACGACTCTGTTGGGCAGCGGTACGGATGTGCATCGGGTCAACGCCACCGGCGCGCCGCTCGCTCTCGTCGTCGGA
>JBJOJU010000218.1:0-3620 GCA_046046485.1 Chloroflexota bacterium
GGAGTATGCAGAAAACCCGCCCCACCACACGCGAATGGATCCGCCATGCATGACAACCAACACCCCGCGATGGTCGTGGCGATCTTGCGTCGCCAGAGCGACGAAGCACGCCTCGTCGCAGACGGCACCTATCATCTCCCCTTGGCACACGCCGCCAAAGTCATCGGAGCGACGAGTATTGCCTGGTATGTGCCGGGGTGGCACCGCGAAACACCGCACACGGTCCGTTATCGTGCGACGATCCTCGCTGGGAGCGTGTTGACGCGTGCGGCATATTTGCCCGACGCGGCAGACCACCCGCGGGCTGGGGCGTTGTATTGGGTCATCCACGTGGCTGACCTGGTCGTGCTCGACCCGCCGTTGCCAAGCGCGCGCTGGCGCCGCGTCGGCGTCCATCGGGTACGCCAGGTCGCCTGGGAGCGCAGCAGTGATCTCGGCGAGGTGAGCCGACTCAGTCGCCGGTTGGCCAGCACCACCACTCCGTGGGAGTGGTGAGCTGCCCGCGCAGCGTCAGCGGCGCGCTTCCCAGCGCGACACCGGCGAGCGAATCGCTCCGTCCGACGAACCGTGGATGACCAAGCCACTGCCGTGCTGGGCGGCAATGGCAGCGATGTGGGGGGCTGCCTCGGGGTGACCGAGCACGGCGACGGTCCCACCGCTGCCGCCACCGGTGATCTTGGCACCGTACAACCCTGCCTGCGGCCCGAGCGCCTGTACCGCGGCCACGATCGCATCGGTAGCGGCGGTGCCCAATCCACAGCGACTGTAGCTCGTGTGCGATTGGTACATCAATTCGCCCAACAAGTGTGCACTGGTGTCGTCACACGGGCCACCGAGGAGTGCGCCGAAGACCTGCACCCGGTGATGCTCTTGGATGGGGTGGGTGGTAGCGGCACGCACGGCATAGCTGCGCGCCGGGTCGACCGTGGTCACGGCATCGCCGTGGCTGCCGTAGGCCGCGAGAAACTCGGCACCGGTCATTTTCACCGGGACGGCATTCGCATAGTGGTGGGCAAACTCCGACGGGCTGATATTGGCCAGGTACCCGTTCCAGTGCCCACGGCCGAGGCCCTGTGCGTCGGCGTAGCGCTCGAGGATGCGCAACCCCATGAAGGCAGCGGCTCGCACCGACCCGTAGTCGGCGCCGCTGACCGCGTGTCGGACACCGGAATCGATCCCCCAGACGGTCAACGACGACGGGATGCGAATGGGGTCGAGTAACGTGGCGGGTTGGCAGCGCAGCGCCAGCAACATGTCGGCGGCGCCACACGCAGACGTCATCTGATCCATGATGCCGCAGGGAGCACCGACGATAAGGTTCTCGACCTGCTGGCACCACATCGCCAACGTCGTCCCATCGAGCACCCGCCCGCACGATGCCGTCAACGCCTGCATCGTCGCGACTTCGATCGCTGCCGACGAACTGACCCCTTTGCCCAACGGGACATCCGAGTCGATGACGATGGTCACCCCACCACTCAGGTTGACGCCCGTCTGGGTGACGTAGAGCGCTACGGCACCCACGACGTAGCGGGCCCAGTCGGGGGCAGCGGCCGCCCGAATGTTGGCGGTGAGTGTTGCGAGGTCGGCTCCCAGCCCACAGACGGATTCGGCAGCGAACTGCGCATACTGGATACCGAGCACATCGGCATCCGCTTGACTCTCGAGCAGCACCCGACCGTCGCTGCGGTGTTGCAGGTAGACGACGGCCGCGACCGCCAACGGCAGCTGCAACACCAACGATCCACTGTAGTCGGCGATGCCACCCATCACGTCGAGGCGGCCGGGGGCGCGTGCGACCCAGACCGGGGTGTGCGGCTCGAAGTGCGTCGCCAACTGCGCGGCGGCCGCCTGGCGATCGAGGGCAGGGGCGATGACGGTCGTATTAACCCACTGCATTGGGTACCTCCAGTGGCATATCGTGGGCCTGCAATGCAACCTGGAGTGCAGGGAGCACCAGCGCAGCCAGACCCGCATTGGCAAACGCGACCCACGAGACGGGTGATTCGACATCCAACGGCGCTGCCAACGGTGCGCCGTTGGCTTGGCAGACAACGATTCCTGCTTCGCGGGCGATGAGCTCGGTACAGACATCATAGGGGTGGCAGCAGAGCATCACCGTGCCGCGCACACGTGCGACCGGCGGCAGCAACAACGGGCGGACATCGGCCAGCCAGCGGTCGTGGCCGGCCAGCAGCTCGGCGAACTGCCCGCCGGTCGAGATGTACTGGTCTTCGAAGCAGAGCGCCTTGCCCTGCGGGGGAGCACCCAGCAACGCCGTCACCACTGCGTCGTCGACGGCGGCGAGGCGGGCCCGTTCGCCGGGGAAGAAGCGGGCGACGTTGCCGAACCCCTGCACGATGTGCTGTGCCTGTGACGGCCGGATCGGCAGGGGCACGACATCGCCGGTCAGCCGATTCGTACGCTGGGCGTGTGCACCTCCGCCGGCGGTCGCCCAGTACTGGTCGCAGAGGTGCTGCTTGACCAGCGGGATCTCGGTCATCAGCGCATACTCGATGTCGGGCAACGCAGTCGCGGTGCCACGGTAGGGCGCGACCCCAGTCAAGATCCACGCACTGCGCTTCTGGTACATCAAGCCGCGCGTGCCGTCGATGGGGTCGACGATGATGACGTACGCCAGCCCGTCGGTGTTTACCCCGGCGGGGAAGTCACGGACACCGTCGTGCCCCAGCCCTTCGGCGACCAGCCGAAAGGCATACTGCGCACCGAGTGCCTCGAAGTGCTCGACCAACACCTGCTCCGAAACACGGTCGATGGCGAAAATCGTATCACCGCCTTCGACACCGCTGACCGCCGCCAGGTGCTCGAGTGCACTCGCTTCGCACGCCGCCACGACGGCAGTGCGGATGTGTTCGTGCAGCGTGCGGATCGCCGCGACGAGTGGGGCTGGAATCGCCATCAGTGGCCTCCCTGGGTGCGGTAATGCGTCGTCGCACAGGCGCGCAGTGCCTGTGCGGTCGCTTCGGGGGCAGTGTCGTTGAGGAAGTTACCGCCGCCCACTTCGGGGCCAGCCAGATACTTCAACAGCGCCGGCTGGCGCAGCGGCGGATGAAAACTGATATACGCATGGAAGTCGCGGTAGTCTGCCCCGTCGGTGGGCGCTTGGTGGATGGGCATCACATACGGGAACGACTGCTGCCACAGATTGTCGAAGCGCACCGTGACCGTCTTGAGCGCCAGCGCCAACGACGTCGATTCGGCGGCGGACAACGCATGCAGAAACGCGACCGTGCGCTTGGGCACTACGTAGACCTCGTAGGCATAGCGGGCGAAATAGGGCACGAACGCGATGGTGTACTCGTCTTCGAACAATATCCGCCGCCCGTCCTGCTGCTCGGCGGCGATGATGTCGGCCATCAGACTGCGCCCCTCGCTGCGGGCATAGCGCTGCATCGCACCGAGCGCCGTCTCGACCGTTTTGAACACGAAGTTGGTCGCATAGATCTGGCCGTGCGGGTGAGGGTTCGACACACCGACGACCGCGCCTTTGTTTTCGAAACACAGCACGTGATTGACCTCGGGCCGGGCAGCGAGATCGGTGGTTTCGCGTTGCCACGCCTCGACGACGCGCTCGATGTGCCCGACAGCCAGCTCTGCCA
>JBJOJU010000226.1:0-2665 GCA_046046485.1 Chloroflexota bacterium
TAGTGTTTGATGCGGTCCAGCTGGCGCTGGGCGATGATCGCTCCCATGTCAATGGTTTTGTCGAGAGGGTCGCCGACCCGCAACGTCCCCAGTCGGCGCTGCAGCCGGGCGGTGAAATCGATGGCGATGCGCTCGTCGAGCAATAACCGTGTCCCCGCGCAACAGACCTGCCCCTGGTTGAACCAGACCGCGTCGACGACGCCCTCGACGGCGGCATCGAGATCGGCATCGCCGAAGACGATGAACGGCGATTTGCCCCCCAACTCCAGCGACAGCGCTTTGCCGCTGCCCGCCGATTGCTCGCGCAGGGTGCGGCCGACCGCGGTCGACCCCGTGAAAGCGATTTTGTGCACACCAGGGTGATTCGCCAGTAGCGCACCGACCTTCCCGTCGCCGGTGACGATGTTGACCACCCCCGCCGGCAACCCGATGTCGTGGCAGATGTCGGCGAACAACAGCGCGGTCAACGGGGTCCATTCGGCCGGTTTCAGCACCACGGTGTTGCCGGCCGCCAGGGCAGGGGCGATTTTCCAGGCCAGCATGAGCAGGGGGAAATTCCAGGGGATAATCTGCGCGCACACCCCCACCGGCGCATAGCCGCGATATTCGCTCTCGACCAACTGCGCCCAGCCGGCGTGGTGGTAGAAATGCCGAATGACCAGCGGGATGTCGATGTCGCGGCTCTCGCGGATGGGCTTGCCGTTGTCCAGCGTCTCAAGCACCGCGAACAGCCTCGCGTGCTTCTGGATCTGCCGTGCAATGGCATAGAGAAAACGCGCCCGGGTGTGCCCGGGCGTCGCTGCCCACGCGGGTTGGGCTGCCGCTGCCGCGGCGACGGCTGCGTCGATGTCAGCGGCTGTCGCGGTCATCAGCGTCGCCAATGCCGCCCCGTTTGCCGGGTTGTGGGTCGCAAAAGACGCATCGCTGCGGTGTGCCGTCCACGTCCCGCCGATGTACTGCCCGAAGCTGCGCTGCTTGCTGTCGAGCCACGCCTGGGCCTGTGCAGGGCTTTCGGGTGCGCTCCCCATCTGCATGCTGGCAAAAATATCAGGGACCATAGCGTACTCCGTTCGAGAGAGTAGAGAGTAGAGAGTAGAGAAGGGCGGGTGCGTAACCGAGCCAGCAAACCAATCACCCACAACCTTTAACCCTTAACCTTTAACCCTTAACCTTTAACCCTTAACCTCACTGCGTTGCATGCCGGTGTTGGGCCGAATAGCGCCCGGTGATGCCGTGTTCGAGTTGGCGTTCGATGTCGTTGAGCAGGGCACTCGCCCCGAAACGGAATCGACTCGCATCGAGCCAATCGCGCCCCAATTCGTCGTCGACCAACAACAGCCAATCGAGAGCCTGCTTGGCGGTACGGATGCCGCCGGCCGGCTTGAAACCGACGATCTGCCCCGTGCGCGTGTGATACTCGCGGATCATCCGCAGCATCACCAGGCTCACCGGCAGCGTCGCATTGGTCGGTTCTTTGCCGGTCGAGGTCTTGATGACATCGGCCCCGGCCATCATGCACACCAGCGACGCGCGGGCGACGTCGGTCAACGTGCCCAATTCGCCCGTCGCCAAAATCGTTTTCATGTGCGCGGCGCCGCAGGCCGTGCGGAAGGTGCGGATTTCGTCATAGAGATGCTGCCAATCACCGTTGAGCACATGCCGGCGCGAAATCACGATGTCGATTTCTTGGGCACCCGCTGCGACCGAGAGCTCGATTTCGCGCACCCGTGTCTCGAATGGGCTCAGCCCAGCCGGGAACCCCGTCGAAACCGCCGCGACTGGGATGCCGCTGCCCGCCAAGGCCGCCACGGCGGTTTCCACCATCTCGTGGTAGACACACACGGCGCCGACCCGAATCTGTGTATCGTGCATCCCGAGGGCAGCCAACAAATCCTGGCGCACCGGCTGGCGCGCTTTGGCGCACAGACGCCGCACGGTGCCCGGGGTATCGTCGCCACTCAACGTCGTCAGATCGATACAGGTAATTGCCCGCAGCAGCCAGGCGAGTTGGTAGTCTTGCTTGACACTGCGGCGAGCCACATGCGACGCACAGCGGCGCTCGACCGCGCTCCGATTGACGGTCGTCGCCTGGACCCACTGCACATCGAGCGGGATGGCTTCAGGACGGGGGAAAGAATGCACGATGACCTCCGCGCCGGTAGAATGTAGGTATTATAGGGATAAAACTCTCTGCACACATTGCGGCAGTGTGTACCATTGATTCACGAAATACCACGACACAGTCGAGGTGTGCATGCAATCCTCGCACGGCAAACTGCCGCGATGAGAAGATCCTTTTCTCTGCGACACCCGATTTGGACGGCAACCGACCGGAAGGATGGACGATGAAAACGATGACCTGTGCGCAGCTCGGCGGTGCCTGTGACACGGCCTTCCATGCGGAAACGTTCCAAGAGATGGCTGCACTTTCACAAGTGCATGCTCGGCAGATGTACGCAGCGGACGATTCAGAACACATAACCGCGATGGCGGCAATGGGTGTATTGATGCAGCAGCCAGAAGCACTCCAGGCATGGATGAGCGAAAAACAGCAGCTCTTTGATTCGCTACCGAACACATAAAAAGCCGTTTTTGGGCTGTACCACTGCCACAGATGAGCTCGGGAGCGTCCTACCACACATCCCCCGGTCGCCAATCGCAGACA
>JBJOJU010000233.1:0-4155 GCA_046046485.1 Chloroflexota bacterium
CCGGCTCGGGTGCTGTGCACCCGAGCCGGTTTTCTGTGTCTGCGAGCGGCCAGCCTATTGGATGGTGATGTCGCGGATGTGGATGTTCACCTGGACGTCTTCGGGCACCTCGTTTTCAAAGAATGTCACGTGCAGCGCCTGGACCTGCAGTGCTTCAGAGAACTCGTACGTCACCACCTGGTCCGATTCAGCAACCGGGTAGGTCTGTTCGTACGATTCGACCCCCGCAGCGGTCGTGACTTTGAGGATGGCGACGAAGTTTTTCATCCCTGCCAACGAGAACGACACCGACGAAACGGGGACCTCGGCGCTGAACGCCAGATCGAGCACCATCGGGTTCTGATTCGCACCGCGGATAAGGCTGTCGCGGTTCCCGTCGAACAAATCGGGCAGCGAACCCATGTCGATCGCCGCAGACGTGACCACCGTGGACACACCGTTGACCATCAGGGTCTCTGAGAAGCTGTCCACCGGTACCGCTGTGGGCGGCGGGGGCACTTCGGTGGGCGGTGGGGGCAACGCAGCCGCCTCGGCAGCCTGCTGTGCAAGCTCCTCGGCAGTGGGCGGTGGTTGATAACTAGGATCGGCCCTGCCAATGAGCGTCGCACTATAAAAAACCGGCACGCCATCCCTGGTCGCGTGGAGCTGCGGCCGGAACTCGTCAGCACAGCCGGCCACGTTGGGCGATGGCAACGGCTCGTCGAAACTCCATACAATCTCTGCCGGTCGTGGAATCTCCGCCAGTGCCTCACACGTCAGGTTTTCGACCGGGTCGAAGCGCTGCAGCCGTTCCGGCTGCTTGAGTTGCAGCTGGACAAAGAACGGCTCCGGCGAGGTGTCGCGCCAACAACACCCAGCGACGTAGACGGTCGTATCCTGCGACAACGACTCGACGAAGCGCACCAATTCTCTTCCAATAGGCACATCGCCATAGGGCATCCCCTGGACGTATTTCACAAAATACCGGTCGACGTTGATCTGCACCGACACTGCGAGCAGCACCGTCGTCACCAGTAGTGCCGCCGCCGCCGAACGACGCCGGATGAGCTGAAAGAGCTCATACAACCCCAAAGCCACAATCAGATAGACGAACGGAGCCGCGCCGATGCTCCGCGACGCCGAGGGCACCTGTTCGGGGTAGCGCAACACCAGCAGCGACGGCACATGCAACAGCACCAACGGAATCACAAACAGCGGCGCCAACGCACGCCGGGAACGCCGGAATAACGCAACCAATCCCACCAGCAGCAACACACTGCTGACCATGTCGATGTGCGGCAGACTGGCCGGATTCGCGCGGAAGCCGGTGTCGCCACTGGTGAAGTACGCACCGACCCCCTGCACCAGAATGGTCGGGATATTCCCCAGCATGTCTTCGCCACCGGCGATTTTCTCGCTGATATAGTTCCCCGTCACCGACGACGGATTGTCGATATACATCCAGATGAACGGGAGACTCCCGACCAGCAACGCTCCTGTGTAGCGCACCAGGACGCGCCAATCGGGCAATACCTTCGTCGCAATCAACGCCGCCACTGTCAACCACATCACCGGCGGGACCACATACGACTGCGGGTACGAGTACAAGCCACACGTCGCTGCAATCGCCGATGCATACAACCACCCGTCACGCCGCGTCTGGATCGCGCGATACAAGAAAAACACCGTGCTCATCGTCACCAAGGGCACAAACAACTGTGAATTCCCCAGGCGCGAGAAAATCAACAGCCACGAGCCGGTGCCCGCAAACGCCAATGCCAACACCGCGTAACCACGGCCACCGAATTGCTTGGCAAAGTCATAGACAAACCCCAGAATCAAGAAACTCACCAGGATCGATGCAATCTTGATCTGGTCGTACCCGTCACCCAACAGATACAACACCGGCGCGATGAGGTAGTGATAGAGCGGGCCCGAACTGAGCGTGAAGTACCACGGCCACTGCCCCGCCAACACATTGCGGGTGTATGTCTGGACGATTTCAATATCGCCGTACATCTCACTCTGGAGCGTGTTATAGCCCCACGCACGGACTGCTATGACCAACAGCACAACCAACGCGAGCCCCCACGTGACCCCGTCGACTACAATGGTCTGCTTCAGGTCGGGGAGCTCATTCGTCAGCAGACTCCGATACCAGGGGAGACTGGGTGCCGCCGGTGCAGCCCATGTCTGGGGTTGCGTCGGGGCCGGTGGCGTTGCGACCGGTTGCACGGTCGCAGGCCCTGTCACGGGCGCTATCACCGGCGACGCGGCGGTCGCGTGCGGCGGTTGCACCGGCGCAAAATCGATCTGCAGTTGATTGGGATCGACGACAGGGGTGTTCACTGGTTGGTGCTGCGGGACAACACTACCGAACTGCGGCTTTCGGTTCCGGTGGAATATCCGGGCGATACCACGCCGGAGCCGGCCAGCGAGCATCTCGACGAGGCCTTTTTCGTCTGGAGAAGGCACCGGTGCCATACACACTCCTTCGTTAATTCTCGGTCAAGTACCAGCGGTTGCCCACCCGTGCGACGGGGAAAACGTTCTCGTCGCTGCCGATCAAGTAGCCGAGCGATTCTGTTTGCTTCCAGATCGTCGTGTTGCCACGGTTGGAATTCTGGCTGATGACCATGTCGATGGTGGCATTGGGGACTTCGATGAACACCACGTCTTCGCGTTCGTCGACGCGCCGGGCAGGCTCGTAGCTTATTTCGAACAGCACCGACTGATCGGCGCTGAGCTGCGCGATGCCCGCAGCCACATTGTCGAGCGATGTGCGGATCGCGACGCGTTGCGCGGTCCGTTCGAGCGGGAAAAAGTATTCGGCGAGAGTGTCGGCCCATTGATCGCGCACGTCGGTGCGGTTAATCGCCGGGTCTTTCAGTGCTTTGTTGAGGTCGTTCAGAAACGTTTCGACAGTCGTCTCGGGGCTCGTGCCGCCGCCCGTCAATAGTTCATCTTCGACTGCGATGTTCTGGGCTGGTGCGGCAGTACAACTGACTGCCAACACAAGCACCATCCACAGCGTCATGCAGCGCAACCATATCTTCATAGCGGGTATTTTAACACGCATCGGTACTCGTCCATGGTACAATTCGAGGTGAGGAAACGCAGTTTTCGGCACTCTGATACCGAATTCATCATACTACACAATGTACGAAACCGACAGTCTGCACCAGACAATCCACCCCGAAATCTACGATGTCATCGTCGTCGGTGCCGGCCACGCGGGCTGCGAAGCCGCTGCAGCCGCCGCACGTATGGGCGCTTCGACCCTCTTGTTGACCATCGATCTCGATAAAATCGGCCACCTCTCGTGCAATCCCTCGATCGGTGGGCCGGCCAAAGGCCATCTGGTTCGCGAAATCGACGCACTCGGGGGCGTCACCGGCCGTATCACCGACCGTACCTTCATCCAGATGCGGCTGCTCAACGAGAGCAAAGGCCCTGCGGTCCAAGCATTGCGTGCCCAATGCGACAAGCGCCTGTACGCCAGTGTCATGAAGGAGTACCTCGAGGCACTCCCGCAGTTGCAGCTGCGCCAGGCAATGGTCGAGCGCATCGTTCCCATCGTTGCCAGCCCCGATCCGACGGCTGCCCGCTTCCACGTCGTCAGTCACACCCGACGAATCTACCGCGCCCGCAGCGTGGTCGTCACCAGCGGGACGTTTCTGCGCGGTCGCGCGATCACTGGCCCCGCAATCTGGCCTGCAGGCCGTGCCGGAGAATCCCCCGCACTCGCCCTGGCCGACGATTTGGCGAGTATGGGGTTCAACATCGTCCGCCTCAAGACCGGCACGCCACCGCGTATCGATGCCCGCAGTGTAGATTTTGCGCACACCGAGGCGCAACACGGCAGCCCGACGCCCGTCTATTTCGGCCACTATTACGGCGAAAAGGGTCACTGGCTGCCCGACGACGACGGGTTGCCCCCGATCGTCGCACCGCAGGCACACCGCTGGGTCGCTGGCCCCGCCAATCCACGCTACCCCGAGCCGACCGACTCAGCGTGGCGGCCCCAGTTGCCCTGTTACCAGGTCCACACGACTCCCGAGTTTCATGCCCATATCCGCGCGAATCTGCATCGTGCCCCGATGTACAGCGGGGTCATTGAAGGGACTGGTCCGCGCTACTGCCCGTCGATCGAAGACAAAATCGTCCGCTTCGCCG
>JBJOJU010000240.1:0-5050 GCA_046046485.1 Chloroflexota bacterium
CTGCCTGCAGATTTTCGGTGAATTCTGCGAGTTTCTCGTCGAGAGTGGCGCTGCGTGCCCGTTGGGTCGCGATGGTGGTCAGCGCTTCGGTGATCTGGCGGAGCCGGTGCGTCTGCGCAGCGTTGGTCGCGATGAACTGGGTGATCTGGGTGTACTCGGCGTCGAGCGTGCCCACCGTTGCGCGTGCGGTCGCGATGAGCGTCGGGACGTCTGCCTGTTGCAGGGTGCTGATTTCGTGCGCACGGGCGGTCAGTGCTGCACTCAGCCGCTCGTGTTCGAGCAGGCTCGCCTGCAGCCCGTTCAGGCGGCGGCGCAGCTCGGGCAGGCGCGCCACGGTACTGCGCAACGTCGCGACGGTCGTATCGATCTCGCTCAGGCGTTGTTGCAGCTCGCGTTCGGTCGCGGTGTGTTGCTGATAGGTCGCCCGGAGTTCGTCGAGCTCACGGGTGAGGGTCGTGCGCGCGGTTTCGACGTGGGCTTCGTCCATCACGCCGTGGCAGGTCGGGCAGTGCGCTTCGACGTGCAGTTCGGCGATTTTACTGCGTAGGGTCTTGCCGTGGGCCGCGGTGTGCTCGCGTTCGCCGGCGATACCGGCGAGGGTGGCGTTGGCAGTCGCGTGTTCGGCGAGGAGGCGTTCGATGTCGCTGGCTGCTGCCTCCGCCGCGGCAACGTCTGCGCTGATGGCGGCGTGATCGCGGCTGGCGTCGAGCGCACGTTGCAGGGCAGCCTGGTCGTTCTGTTGTTCGCGTTCGAGGGCGTGCAGCCGGTCGAGGGAGCGCTCCCAGCCACGGATGTCGCCGTGCAGGTGTTCGCGTTCAGCGGCGATCGCCGCCTGCCGCTGGGTCAGTGCGTCGGTATTGTTCTGTTGGCTCGTCAACTCGGTCAATTCGTGCTCGAGCGCGTCGGCTGCAGCGATTGCCTGCCCGAGTTGTTCGCGTTCGGCCTGTGCCTTGACGATGGTGCGCTCGAGGGTCGCACGGGCGGCCGACACCGCTGCTTCGAGGCGATGGCGCTCGGCCGTGAGTGTGTCGTTTTGGTCACGCAGGGCATCGGTGGCAGCGTACTGTGCTTCGACGACGGTGAGCTCGTGGTAACGGGCTTCGATGTCGGCACGGTCGGCGAGTACCGCTGCGATGCGCTCTTGCTCCTGCGTGATTTCGGCTTGCCGATGCAGGTAGTGTTCCCGTTTGAGCGTGTGTTCGTTGCGCTGTTGGCGGGCGGTCTGGCGCGCCACAGCCGCCTGCGCATAGGCGACGAATGTCCGGGCACCGATGACCTTGGCCTCAGCGTCGTCGAGTTGGCTGGTGAGGGTGGCGATCTGGGCGACGGTCTGTTCGTCGACGGCGATCTGGCCTTGCAGCATCGCGATTTGCTGGTTTTCGCGGTCACGATGGGCTTTTGCGCGGTCACGGAACGCATTGTAGCGGTCGATTTCGAGCATTTCTGCGAGCAGATCGCGGCGTTCGGTAGCGGTCAATTGCGTGAACGCATCGGCGCGTCCTTGGCGCAGATATGCCGAATTCGCAAAGACCGCGTAGCTCATGCCGACGATGTCGTTGGTGATCTTCGCTTGGGTTTCGCGCATGGTGCCGGCGGTGAGCGAGGTCCACTGCGTGCGGGTGTCGTCGGTGGCTTGGTAGAGCTCGAGCCGATTGCCGCCCCGGCCGGTGCGTTGGTACGAGCGGTTGATGCGATAGATCGAATCTTGCACCGCAAAGACATATTCGACGTACATTTTGTCGGCGCCGCGCGTGATGATGTCGGGCTCGCGGAGGCGCGCTTCGCCCCAGACCGCCCAGTGGATCGCCTCGAGGAACGACGATTTGCCGGCGCCGTTGTCGCCGCTCAGACAGGCGACATGGAACGTGGTGAAGTCAAATACCGGTGTCTCGTCTCGGTAACTGAGGAAGTTTGAGAGTTTGATCGTCAGTGGAATCATGCGGTCTCCCCCGTGGTGGGAATAATGCCGGCGATGACCGTCGCGATTTCGGGACTCGTTGCTCGTTGCCAGAGGGGGTGCAGCTGCGATCGTTGGTACTGTGCTTCGGCACGCAGCGTCTGGAGGATGTGTTTGGCGGTCGGGTTACTCATCAGGTGCGCGTCGACGAGCAGTTGATGCGCAGTCGCAGCGTCTTGGATGACGCCGAGCCGTTGTTGGAGCCGTTCGAGCAAGCGCATGAACGACGGCGTCGTGCCGCTGCAGACATCGGAAAATGCCTCGAGTGTGTAGCGGAGTTTTTTTGCATCGATGCGGATGTCGTGGAGCACCTCGGGGTCGAGTCGTTGGGCGCTGGTCTGCATGGGTGCGGTCAAACGAGTGTACATGGCCGAGATCCGCTCCTCGAGCAGCGCAGCTGCGCTGGTATCGGGCTCTGGGGCGCCGGAGTCGGCACAGACAAACACCGCGAACGCCTGGACAAAAGTGCCATGCCGATCGCTGTGCATCAGTTCGACGAGGTCGCTCTGGGCTTTGCTGCGGATTTTTGCCAAGGGTTGTGCGATCTCGGCTGGGACATTCGCGGTCCCGAGAATGCGTGCCACGTGCTCGCCGAAGGCATCCACGTCGCGGAGCACCCCCAGAAACCGTGACATCCGACGAAAGCCCCGGCGGTACTGGGCATACGATTCGGCGTCGAACAACCCGATGCCGCAGTCGATCAGCGAGTTCAGTTTGCGCAACGACACCCGCATCCGGTGGATGTCGGCGGCCGCATACGTCTGGCGCAGCGTCGCTTCGCGTTGCAGGACCCGACGGAACTGGGCCCGCAGGCGGGTACGCAACAGCGTGCTGTAGCGTGTTGTGGCTGCCGGTGCTGCTGCCACCGGCACGAGTAACGCACTGCGCTGCGCCGGCACGGCGAGCATGGTCACTTCTTCCTGGGCGGGCGGGTCGAGCGCCAGAAACCACGGCTCGCACGCGCGGTCTCCCCCATCGACCAGCGCGACAGCGGCGGCGAGCACGCGCATGTGGCTGCTCGCGAGTGCGGCGGTGGCTGGCATCAGGGCGACGTCATCGCTGCTCCGTGTGGTGGCGAGCAGGCGACGGACATGGTCGCTGAGTACCGCCGAAACAACCGGCGGCGCGGGGGGCAGTGCAGGGGTCACGAAGGGCAGTGCAGCAGTAAACGGTCGACAAGCGACCGCGTCTTCGATGGCACTGCACAGCTCGGCGAGCGCTGTCGGCGGAGCGGAAGGTGCCGGGTCGATACACAGCAGGAGGTGCTCGCCGCGCAGCTCGGTGTCGTAGTCGGTGACGGAGCGGCGCGTGAGTGTGGCGAGCGGGGTGCCGTCGGCAGTGCTGATGCTGCGCCTCACGGCGATGGTCTGTATCACCTGGACTGGGACCAACCCGGCACGGGGGAAGGGGCATGCAGCCGGCCATTCGGCCGCCGACCAGGCAGCGTCAGTCGGTGTCTGCGTGTCGTCTGACCAGCACATGGTCGTCGGTGTCCCGTCGACGAGGCGACCCCACAGGGCAGAGCCTGTATGGGCGATGTGAGCGTCTGCGTCGTCGAGGCGGACATCGGTGTGGAGCTGGGCGGTAGTCGTGGCCCCGAACCGATAGGTACGCAGCGTGCGGCGGGCGAAGAGTGCCGTCGCCGCGACGGGATCGATGACGCGCAGGATGATAGAAGCCGATCGATCAGACACAGCAAAGCCCTCCCTCTCGGGACAGTATACCGGAGCTGTGTCGGGCATAGTATGGGACTTCATGGTATACTACACCAGAATGTCCTAAATCGTGCGTCACGCTGCGCACTCAGCACATGGAGTTGATTCGGTGAAGGTAACGAGTGAGCGCAAACCGCGCAGCATCCTGCAGTTGACGATCGAAATCGACGACGCGACCGTTGAAAAAGAGATGGACCGTGCGGCCCGCAGTTTGTCGCAGAAGGCACGCGTCCCTGGTTTTCGCCCTGGTAAAGCCCCTCGTGCGATCTTGGAGCGTTTCTATGGTCGCCAGGCGTTGCTCGAAGAGGCATCCGAAGGCATCATCAATGCTGCGTTCAAATATGCGCTCGACAGCGAAGGCATCGAGCCGATCGCCCAAGCCAGCCTCGAAAATGTGGCCTTGAACGCTGCGCCGTACTCGGTGGTCATCAATGTGCCCGTCGAACCGATCACCCATATTGCCGATTACAGCGGCTACAAGCAAGAGCTGGTCGTGCCGGCAGTGACCGACGAAGTCTTGGCTCGCGCGATGGACGATCTGCGCGAGAAGCACGTCGTGTTGCGTTCACCCGAAGAGACCCGTGCTGCCAAGCAGGGCGATTTGGTGACCGCTCAGGTCGACGTCATCCAGGATGGATTGTCGATCAACGGGCGTGTCGAGGGCCAGCCGGCTCCGAGCACCGATTTGATCCTCGAGCCGGGTCGGCTCATCGGTGGGTTGATGGAAGGCGTCATCGGGATGAACATCGGTGACCACAAGGCCATCGACGCCACCATGCCCGAAGACTACAGCGACGAAACCATGCGCGGCAAAGCCGTGGTCTTCGACGTGACGGTCACCAACATCCAGGAGCGCATCTTGCCCGATTGGGACGAGTTGCCCACCCTCGAAAACAAAGAAGGCACCGTCACCGAGTTGCGCCATGCAACCAGCGACGAACTCGCCAAGAACGCCCGCGAAAACGCCGAGACGCGTCTGGTCAACGGTTTCATCGACCACTTGGTCGCCGGTGCGGTCTATGACTACCACGAGTCGATGATCGAGGCCGAGGCTGACCGCCTGCTGCGCACCCAAGAACAAGAATACGTCCGCTACGGCACGACCGCCGAAGCTGTCTACCGCCAGATGGGTCAGAAGCGTGAAGACCTGGTCGCACGCATGCTGCCCGAGGGCGAAGAACGCCTCAAGCGCAACCTTGCCATGCGAGAATTCGTCACAGCCGAAGGGATCACCGTCGGCGACGAGGACATCGATGCCGAGATCGACGCAATGCTCGAGTCGTACGACGCCGAGCAGCGCGAGACGATGAAGAGCTTGTTGCGCGAGCAGCTGGTGGCATCGGTCGCCAATGCAGCGCTCGACAAGAAGATCCGCGCT
>JBJOJU010000302.1:0-8248 GCA_046046485.1 Chloroflexota bacterium
TTCGCGCCGCACCACGCTTTGGCGGATAATAGACGCAGACAGGGAGGTGCCATGACGGGATTTTTCGACGGGACCGACCTGACCCTCAACCGGATCGAACAGCGTCGCGCGGCGCGGCCAGATGCGATCGACCTGACCAGTGCCAACCCGACCCGCCAGGGGCAGCGCTTCCCCGCCGACGTGCTCGCCGCTGCCGCCGCGCCGTACTGGGAATCGCGCGTCTACACGCCCGATTCGCGTGGTCTGCCCAGTGCCCGCGCCGCCATCGCCACCTATTACGCGACCCGAACCCCGGCGCTGACCCTCGACCCGACGACCGACATCGTGGTCACCGCCAGTACCAGCGAAGCCTACGCCCTCTTGTTCGGGTTGTTGGCCAACCCGGGCGACAACGTTTTGGCGCCGGCGGTCTCGTACCCGCTCTTCGAGCATCTGGCGGCTTTGTTCCACATCGAGCTGCGTAGTTACCCGCTCGACGAGACCCGTGGCTGGCGCATCGACGGGCTGAGCCTGGCCCGCCTGGCCGACGAACGGACGCGGGCGGTGTTGATCGTCTCACCCCACAACCCCACCGGGGCAGTGGTGCGCGCGCCGATTCCGGCGCTGCGGTTGCTCGACGTGCCCGTCGTGGTCGACGAGGTCTTTGCGTCGTTCCCCTATAGCCTCGCCGCGGTGCCACCACTGGCAGCGCTGATGCCCGATCAGGCGATTTTCACCCTCAACGGCTTGTCGAAAATGGCCGCACTCCCCGACCTGAAGCTCGGATGGATCGCCATGACCGCCAGCGCGCAGGCGCGCTACGGCGAGCGAATGGCGGTGCTCAACGATGCGTTTTTGGGGGCGAGTGGGTTGGTGCAGACGATGCTGCCCGCGATCCTCGCTGCAGGCCAGCCCTTCATGGCGGCACAGGCAGCCGATATCCACGCCAATGTCACGGCGGCGCTGGCGGTGTTGGCGACGAGCCCGCACCTGCGCGTCCGCGCGCCGGATGCGGGGTATTATGTGTTCGTCGAGGTCACCCTCGCCGTCGACGAAGAAACCCTGGTCTTGTACCTGCTCGACGCCGGGGTGTTTGTCTACCCGGGGTATTTTTTCGGGCAGACGACCAGCCGCTACCTGGCGATTTCGTGTTTGGTCGCACAGCCGACGTTGCTGGCAGGCATCCACATCCTGGTCGATGCACTCGCCGCGTACCCAACGTGACCGTTTTTCAATAAAAAAAGGAGTACCGATGGCACCACATATCACCGCCGACGAGCAATTGTTGCTGCCACCGAGCGAGGCACAGCCCTTCAACCGCACCGACACCTGGCGCGTGCTGCGCATCATGAGTGAATTCGTCGCCGGCTTCGAAGAACTGGCCGACCTGGGGCAGGCGGTGACGATCTTCGGGTCGGCGCGGGTCGGCCCCACCGACGATATCTACCACGCGACGGTCGACACTGCCCGGCTTTTGGGCGAAGCCGGCTATGCCATTTTGACTGGCGGTGGCCCCGGCATCATGGAAGCAGGCAACCAGGGCGGCAAGCTGGCCGGCGTCGATTCGGTCGGGCTCAACATCGAGCTCCCCTTCGAGCAGCACATCAACCCTTACACGACGCGGTCGCTCGATTTCCGCTACTTTTTTGTACGGAAAACGCTGCTGGTCAAGTACGCTTCGGCGTTCGTCTTCTTTCCGGGGGGGTTCGGCACGCTCGACGAGATGTTCGAGGCAGTGACGCTGGTGCAGACCGGCAAAGTCCGCAACTTCCCCATCATCTTGTATGGGTCGAGCTATTGGAACGGCCTGATTGAATGGTTGAAAACCCAGCCGTTGCAGCATCGGATGCTCAGCGCAGCCGAAATCGCCCTGCTGCAGGTGGTCGACACGCCGGCTGCGGTGCGCGACATCATCGTCGGTGCCACCGAAGAACGCATCGCCGCCGAAGCAGCGGCCCGGGCGGAGTTGCGGCAGGCGACCAGCGATACCTAGGCCGATGCGTCGCCGTCGGCTTCGATGTCGTGGCGCCAGTGCTCGAGCCACTCGAGCGCCGATTGCAGGCGCGCCGGCGGTATCTGGCGCAGGCTGGCGATCTGAAAGACGCGCACCAACCCGATGAACATGCCCAGGTAGTCGTTGCGCTTGCTCAGTGCGGCCGAGACCAGGGCCGTCTGGCGGACGGCGCGGGTGAGCGCCTCGGTGCCCCGGTCTGCCAGCTGCACCTGCTCGGGGTGGTCGCTGGCGGCCACCAGGGCATCGAGGGCCCGCTCGGCCAAGAGTTGGTGGCGGGCCAATGCGGCCGCCTCGCTGGCCTGTGTATAGGCCACTTCGATGGGCGATTGGCTGTGGGCGGCGGGCACCAAGGTGTCGGTGGGCGGGGCGCCGTTGGGCTTGCTGGTCTGCCACAGAATCGACGCCGCTTCGTGTTGCCACTGGCTCAGCAGCGCCTGGCCGTTGGCCGGCAGGGTGCACAACCAGAGGGGCAACAGGTCGACGCGCAGGCAGAGTGCGGGTATGCGGTTGCCCTGGGCGTCGGTGATCCAGAGGGGTTTCAGACCGCTGGCCAGCACGGGGATGCGGCGCAGGGCTTTTTCGTAGCTCGCCGGAGCCAGCCCGAGCCCGCGCAATACCGCCCGCACGGGGATGTACTGCAGGTTGGGGTCGATCCCCAGGCTGCTTAGAATGTCATCGGTGGGGAAGGGGCTGGCGCTCATCGGCGGCTCGCTTCGGGTAGTCGGCTGTGCTTGGTATGATAGCCGCTGTGGCAGCAGCCGTGGCAGGGGGGCACAATGGCGCGTATCGTCTATTTCGACTGTTTTTCGGGCATCAGCGGCGATATGATCCTGGGCAGCCTGGTCGACGTCGGCCTCGACGTCGCCGCGCTGCGCGACCTGCTGCAGACCTTGGCGGTGCCCGGGTGGCACATCGAAGCCACGCGTGAGACGCGCGGCTGGCTGACCGGCACCCGCATGCACGTCCACGCCCCCGAACAGCCCACGCACCGGCATCTGCGCGACGTGACGGCGATTATCGAGCAGTCGGGGTTGCCCGATCCGGTGAAAACGCGTGCAGTGGCGATTTTTCGGCGGCTGGCCGAGGCCGAAGCACACATCCACGGAGTCAGTGCCGACCAGGTCCATTTCCACGAAGTCGGTGCGCTCGACGCCATCGTTGACATCGTGGGCATCGTGGCAGGCCTGCATCTGCTGGGGGTCGACGACGTCTATGCCTCGCCGCTGCCGTTGGGGAGCGGCTGGGCGAAAGCGGCCCACGGCGACATCCCCGTGCCGGCGCCGGCGACGCTGCATCTGTTGGCGGGTGCCAACGCACCGATCATCCCCGACGACGCAGGCTTCGAGCTGGTGACCCCCACCGGCGCGGCGGTGTTGGCGACGCTGGCGACGTTTGCCCGCCCGCAGTGTACCCTCGAGCGCATCGGCTACGGCTTCGGCAAGAAAATCACCCCGCGCCCCAACGCCCTGCGGGTCTGGCTCGGGCAGTCGACCAGCAGCAGCGAGGCGTTGGTGGTGCTCGAATGCAACATCGACGACCAGAGCGCCGAGCAGTTGGCATATGTGTGCACGACCGCGCTCGAGTTGGGTGCCCGCGATGTCTGGCAGCAGGCGATCACGATGAAAAAGGGCCGGGCGGCGCAGATGATCTCGGTATTGGTCGATCGCAGCCGCGAAGCGCAACTCGTCGACCATTTGCTGCGTCAGACCAGTACGTTGGGAATGCGCCGCCAGATCGTCGAACGTCACACCGCCGACCGGCGGTTGGTGTCGGTCGAGACGACGTACGGGGTGATCCAGGTCAAAGAAAAGATCTGGCAGGGCGCGGTCATCGGCGCCGCCCCCGAATACGAAGACTGCGCTGCTGCTGCCCGGTCACACGGGGTCGCACTGGCGCTGGTTTACGGGGCAGCCCAACAGGCGTATGCGCGACGAGCGGGGTGAAAAGGTCTGTTTAGCGCATCGACATCACGCGATGACGAATTTTTGCTTTTCGTGTATAATGCGCGCATCCACTGTGTTGTGTAGTAACAAGACGTTACACGTCAAAGCCGACGCATTCGCGGCATGCACACACTCAAAAGGAGTACCGATTTGGATTTTTTGCAGATGATCAAAAACCGCATGGCACTGGTCTTCCCGGGCCAGGGTTCGCAGTACGTCGGCATGGGGCGCTTGTTGTACAACGTGTCTCCGGCGGCGCGACGGGTTTTTGATCGTGCAGACGAGGTCTTGGGTTTTTCGTTGACGACCCTGTGTTTCGAGGGTCCCCAAGCCGAACTCGATGATACCTATAACGCCCAACCGGCGATTTTGACCGTGAGCATTGCCCTTCTCGAAGCCCTGCGCGAGCGCCTGAGCCCGCTGGGCATCGAGGTCTCGCCGGCGATGGTGGCAGGGCACAGCCTGGGCGAGTTCACCGCCCTGGTGGCAGCCGGTTCACTGCAATTCGACGAGGCACTGGTGCTGGTGCGCGAGCGCGGTCGGCTGATGGCCGAGAGTGCGCAGACCCGCCCAGGTGGCATGGCCGCCGTGATCGGCCTCGACGAGACAGCGCTGCGCGCGGTGGTCGACGAAGCCCAGTCGTTGGGTGTGGTCACCATGGCGAATGCCAATTCGCCGGGCCAGACGGTCTTGTCGGGCGAAGTCGCCGCGCTGACGCGGGCGATGGAGCTGGCCAAGGCCCGTGGCGCCAAGCTGGTGCAACGCCTCGCGGTCTCGATCGCGTCGCATTCGCCGCTGATGGAGTCGGCGGCCCAGCAGTTCACCGTCTTTTCGCACCAGGTCAGCATGCTGACGCCCTCGGTGCCCCTCATCGCCAATATCAGCGCCTCGATGCTGCACACGGTCGACGAGCTGCGCACCGAAATCAACGGCCAGCTGACCCGCCCCGTCCAGTGGACGAGCAGCGTGCAGACCATGGTCGAGCAGGGCGTCGAGACCTTCATCGAGCTCGGCCCCAAGCAGGTGCTCACCGGCCTCATCAAACGCATCAACACACAGGTCCAGACGCTGAGTCTGTCGGACGTCGAAATCGTCAAGTTGCTCTACGGCAGCGACGGCGAGGCGCCGGCCCTCGCGCTTTCCTGATTCGAAAGGCTATTCCCCCATGCGACGAGTCGTCATCACCGGGATGGGGGCTGTCACGCCCCTCGGGAACGACCTCGACACCACCTGGCAGGCGCTGCGCGCCGGCCAGAGTGGTGTCAAACCATTGACCAAATTCGACACCACCGACTACAGCGTCCGGATCGCCGGCGAAGTACGTGACTTCGTGCTCGACCCGGCCATCGACGCCCGCGAGATGCGCCGCGCGTCGCAGTATGTGCGCTACGCCCTCAACGCCACCCTCGAAGCGCTGCGCAACGCTAAGCTCGACACTCAGAGCATCGACCGTGAACGCCTGGGCGTCATCTATGGCACCGGTGCCGGCGGCATCGATCTCATCGGCGAAAACGTCGCCGTCCTCAACGAGAAAGGTCCGCGCCGCGTGGCGCCGACCCTCATCGCCAACATGATCGACGACGCGGCGTCGGGCTATATCGCCATCCAGACCGGCGCACTCGGCCCCAATATGGCCATCGTGGCGGCGTGTTCGACCGGCGGGCACAACATCGGCGAGGCGTTCGAGACGATCCGCCGCGACGACGCCGACGTCATCATCGCCGGCGGCGCCGAAGCACCCATCGTGCCGGTCGTCGTCTCGGCCTTCACCAATATGCGCGGCCTCGCGGCCGACAACGACAACCCCAGCGCCGCCTGTAAGCCGTTTGACTCCCGTCGTGACGGGTTCGTGCTCTCGGAAGGTGCCGGCGCGGTCGTCCTCGAAGAACTCGAGCACGCCCTGCGGCGCGGCGCCCCCATCATCGCCGAGGTCGTCGGCTACGGCAACAGCAACGACGCCAAAGACATGATCGCCGCCGGCGAAGACGGTGCCGGCCCGGCCCGTGCCATGAAAATGGCCATCCGCAAGGCCGGGATCCGTCCCGATGAAATCGACTACATCAACGCCCACGGCACGGGCACGCCGCTCAACGACATGGCCGAGACCCGCGCCATCAAGGCCGTCTGCGGCGACCACGCCTACAACCTGGTCGTCAACTCATCGAAGTCGATGCTGGGCCATATGATGGGTGCTGCCGGGGCCGTCGAGCTCATCATCACGGCGCTCAGTGTGCAGCACGACGTTGTCCACCCCACCATCAACCTGGCCGAAGCCGACCCCGACTGCGACCTCGACTATGTGCCGGGCACACAACGCAGCCGCCCGGTGCGGATCGGTCTGTCGAACTCGATCGGCTTGGGCGGCCACAATTCGGCCTTGATTGTGCGCAAATACGAGGCCTGATTCAGCGGACGCGGGCCAGCATCGTGTCATGTGCCACTCCCTCCACTCGGTCGTCGAGTGGGGGGAGTTCTGCATGCCCATAGCGCCGCACCAGTGCCGTCCGGATGAGGTGGTCGGCGAACTGCGGGTTCTTGGGGAGGAACGACCCGTGCAGGTAGCAGCCGTACGTGTTGTGTACCTGCGCACCTTCGGTCTGATCGTCGCCGTTGTTGCCCGCCCCGGCGATGACCCGCCCCAGCGCTTTGGCACCGCTGCCCAGGTAGGTCTGCCCGCTGTGGTTTTCGAAGCCGATGAGCAGCGGGTCGGCCAGGGGCACGTCGGCGGCTACGGCGATATTGCCGATGAAGCGCCGGTTGCCACCCACCGTGTGCACGTCGAGTGCGCCGATGCCGGGCAGTTTGTCGCCCGTCTGGGTCAGGAAATAATGCCCGAGGAGTTGGTAGCCGCCACAGATCGCCAGCATCACCAGGCCGTCGGCCAGGGCGTGGCGCAAATCAGTGCCGTGGCGCTGCACGAAGTCGGCGGCGATGAGCGCTTGGCCGCTGTCTTGGCCACCGCCGAAGAAACAGAGGTCGTAGTGCGCCCAGTCGACCGCCTGGCCCGGGTCGATGGCGGCGACGGTCACGTCGATGCCGCGCCATTGGCAACGCTGGCGTAGCACAATCACGTTGCCACGATCGCCGTAGATATTCATCTGTGCTGGGTAGAGATGCGCGATTCGGAGCTGCATGCGTGGTCCCCCCTCTGGTGCGATTCTACCACGCAGCCCCGTGTGAGTTATCCACAGCCCTGTGGATAACGTTGTATGACGAAAAGATTACAGTCGTACTACAATATGCCGTAAAACCGATTTGAGGCGTGACAATCCGCTAGACATCGTGTAGGAGACCCCGTGAGTTATCCACAGTGTACACTGGTGTGCAGAAAGCGTTTTTACTGCATAGAGAAGCGCTAAATACGATATATCCACATATGTGAGTTATCCACATGATGTGGATAACTGTGCAGAGCGATTGTGTACAACTGCCGCCGGTGATCGGTGACGTCGGAGAAACGTGACGAAAAAAGTGTCAACGCTTTTCGGTGGTCTCAGCCGCCCCGTTTTGTTTGCAGGTAGAATAAACAGAGAACGAAAGCGGGGGCGTATGCTGCGCGTTTTGCATTTAGCAGATTTGCACATCGGGGTCGAAAACTACGGGCACTTTGATGTCGCCGCCGGCATGCATACGCGCTTGATGGACTTTTTGGCGCGCTTCGACGAAGCGATCGACGTCGGGATCGCGGCCAAGGTCGATCTGGTGCTCATCGCCGGCGATATGTTTAAAAATCGTGACCCGCAGCCACGCCACCAACGCGAATTCGCTGTACGAATCCGCCGTATCGTCGACGCCGGCATCCCCGTGTTGATGCTCATCGGCAACCACGACGTCGCTCCGGGCCGCGACACGACCAATTCGGTGGCGGTCTATGAGGGCTTGCAATACCCCAATGTGCACGTCGCCCGCAAAGCCGAGATCGTCCGCTACGAGACGGCCAACGGGAGACTCGCGGTGGTCTGTGTGCCGTGGATCCTGCGCGAATTGCTGCTCGCCAATAACGAAGAGCTGCGCACCGCCAGCCTGAGCGAACAAGAACCCAAGATCCTGCAGATCGTCGAACGGTTCATCCAGACCAGCGTCGACACCCTGCTCGCCGAAGACCCCGACCGACCCATCGTGGTCACCTACCACGGCACGGTCTCGGGGGCGACCACCGGCATCGAGCGTATGTTGACGTTGGGGCGCGACATCGTCATGCCGCCGGCGGCGCTGACCCCGGCCGGGGTCGATTATGTGGCGCTGGGGCATGTGCATAAGCATCAGCTGCTGCGGCCGTACCCGCCGGTGGTCTACCCCGGCAGTATCGAAC
>JBJOJU010000344.1:0-3392 GCA_046046485.1 Chloroflexota bacterium
ACGACTTCAGTCAAGCGACGGCTCCGACCGGGTACACCAATGCCTTCGCCATCGGCGTCGGCTATGTGAACTCGATCATCAGCATGCGCGACGGCAGTGTCCTCGCCATCGGAGCCCCCGAACACGGGGCGCTGATTACCCGCACGCCCACTCCGACACCGTAGCAGAGCGTAGAGGGTAGAGAGACAGGTGCTCCAGATGTGACATCTGGGGCACCTGTTTTGTACGGGAACCTATCGGTTCGGATATTTTCATGATAAACAGTACATTTAGTTTTAAATAGTTAAAGTAACCATTGATTAATACAATAGAAAGAACGTGTTTCAGTGATGCAATCGAAACGACGACCTTCCCGATCTCCCGTTTTCGCTGCATCGTCCTGCACCGATGCACGTTTCTCTGCACCGCTGCAGGTCAGCGATACGGAACGTTCCGTTGCCGCACAGAGCGTACGGACCCACAGACTGCTTCTCACGCGTGTCGAGGTGCTACCGCTCTCCGAAGGAGATTCACGCATGGGGATAATTTGAATATTTCAATACACTGATCACATTATGTGAAAAGCTTTGAATTTTTCTCAGATAAACGAGAGCAATTTGTTACACACTAATTCTCATTTTTCGTATGTAATCGCAGATAATATAGTGGTCAATTCAGAGGAACGAATATGCGACACTCAGCAACAACCCGGGTACTCAGCGCTGTCCTGTGCGTCTTGTGCATGGTGGTCATGAGTTACCTGACCATCCCGGCGCCGACGTCACCGTCTGCGCGCGCCGCACATCCTGCACACGCAGCGGCACGTCGTGTCGGCGGCCGTGCGATCCCCACCACCACATCGCCCACCATCGATGTCGCACTGGCAGGGGCACGCATCGTCGCAAATACATCGTTCGAAAGACAGACGAACGCGTGTGAATCCGGGATGCGCGGATGGTTGACGAGTCACCCCGTGATGGGGAGCTGTCGAGTCTTCGAAATCTGGGACAAGAACGCCGCCCACGAGAGCCTCGTCGGGAGCGGCGCGCCTGACGGCACCTACTACATCGAGCTCAATGCCTCATACGTCTCGATGGCGTACCAGCCCATCTGTATGGTGGGGGGCGAAACATTCGATTTTGAGTTTTATCACCATGTGCGCTCGTGGAGCGACACCAATGTAATCGACTTCCGCTTCGGTATCCCCACTGGGTTGCCGGCTGGTTCACGGCCTGCCGATAGTTATGAGCGCCAGATCTTGCGGGGGACGAATGTCCTCGGCGCATCGGGATCAACGGCCACCGCATCGATAACCCAATTCACCGGGACAACCGGTGGTACATCTGCGGTGCAGACGTCACCGATGCAGAACTGGGTGCGCTTTGCCGGTACGCATACCATCGCGGCTGAATTTGGTGGCGTGCGCAACCTGGGTTTCTACGGCATTTCGCCAGCCAACAGCGCCAGTGCGAACCTGCTCGACAAGATTTCGATCAATCTCATACCGCTCATCGACATGGGGGGAAGCACCGACCAGGCTGCCGACGAACAAGGCACCGTCGCGAGCATCAAGATCCGCATCAACGGGCACGTGTCGGCGGGTACCAAGCTCGCCCTGCGCCGCAACACAGCGGACCCGGGTACGGCGACGAGCGATACCGACTTTGTCTTGGGGACGGTCGATGCGGGTGCCAACGGTACGGCGACGGTCACCCACACGAGCGGCAGCGACCTCTGGCTCATTGACGTGCCGGTAGGCGATTATGACGGCGGGAAAATCAGTGCCAACGATCAGATGGGGTTGAGCATCCCCGTCGAATACACCTACGATTTGACCAGCGAAGCAACCGAGTACGCGTTCTTCGAGCTGGCCGCACCCGGCGAAGACGGTGCGAGCGCAGCCACGGCATGGAATTATGTGGCGCCGACGTGTGACGGGTCATTCAAAGACGACGGTGTGGTCTACACCATCACCAACACGGTCCCGACCAGCACACCGACGCTGACCCCCACGCGCACGTTTACTCCCACAGCGACACCGACCCCCAGCGGGCAGACGATTACCTTTGCTGCGCCCACCGGCATCACGACAGGGAGCGCACCGTTCCCAGCCGGCGCGACGGCATCGTCGGGCTTGGCAGTGACCTACGAGAGCACGACGCCGTCGGTCTGTACCGTCACCAGCACAGGGACGGTCACCGTCGTCGGACCGGGCACGTGTACGTTGGTCGCGCACCAGATCGGTGGTGTCCGTGACGGTGTCACCTATACGGCCGCGCCTGATGTGACGCGAACATTTATCATCCCGGCAGCGCAGGCGATTACCTTCCCACCGATCAGTGACAAGGCCTATATCGTCCCGGATTTTCTGCCGAATGCGACGGCGAGCTCGACCTTGCCGGTCAGTTATAGCTCGAGCACACCCGACGTCTGTATCATCACGGGCGGCAAGATTCACCTGCTCTCGATTGGCGATTGCACGGTGACCGCCGCGCAACCCGGTGGCACGAGTGGCGGTGTCCTCTACGCAGCAGCGACCCCGGTCAGCCGCACCTTTGCGGTCACCGGTGCGCCACAGGTCATCACGGCACCGCCGGTGCCCCAGAAGCACACCTACGACGGCCCGTTCGACCTCGCCGCGGTGTCGGACTCTGGGTTGCCCGTCGAATACGAATCCCTGAATCCGGCGATTTGTACCGTCAGCGGGAAGAAAGTGACCATCATCGGCCCGGGCACATGTTATGTCAAAGCGAAACAGCCGGGTGCCGAGAAGGACGGGGTGATTTATCGAGCTGCTGTCGATGTGGTGATCCCCATCAACATCACCAATGCGACCGCGACGAGCACGCCCACGGCGACCCGCACCGCCACGCCCACACCGCACCCCAATGCACTCAAGAAAGCAGCGGTCGGCGCGTCGTTTGTCCTGGGATTGCTGTACAACGGGACGTTGACGACGTGGGGGATGAACAAGGAGTACCAGACCAACATCCCACCGTGCTGTGCCAACAACATCACCGATGTCTCGGTGGGGACCAACTTCGCCGTTGCACTCAAGGGTGGCCGCGTCTACGCCTGGGGTGCGAACACGCGCGGGCAATTGAATGTGCCCCTGCAGGCCCAGAAGGACGTGGTCGCGGTGTCGTCGGGGTACGCACACACGCTCGCGCTCAAACTGAACGGCACATTGGTCTGTTGGGGGAGCAACGAAGCGAAACAGTGCACCATCCCCAAGACAGCGACCAACGTCGTACAAGCAGCGGGCGGTCAGTATTACTCGTTGGCACTGCTCAAATCCGGGAAGGTCATCGGTTGGGGTTCTAATGAGCAAGGGCAGATCAAAATCCCCGCTGGTCTGAGTGCTGTCAAGGCGATCACCGCCGGCTGTACGCACGCGATGGCGCTGAAGAGCA
>JBJOJU010000394.1:0-2638 GCA_046046485.1 Chloroflexota bacterium
TATACTGCCGCCATACCCTCTGGGGGTATCAGACGAAAGGAACCAAGTCATGACCAAGCCCCTCACCGTAACCGACAGCACGTTCGATGCCGATGTTTTGAAGTCCGACACGCCCGTGTTGGTCGATTTTTGGGCCCCCTGGTGCGGACCGTGCCGCGCGGTCGCCCCGATCCTCGAAGAATTGGCAGGCGAATACGCCGGCAAAGTGACCGTCGCCAAGGTGAACACCGACGAATCGCAGAAATACGCAGCACAGTTCGGCGTCCAGGCCATCCCGACGATGATTTTCTTCAAGGGGGGCAAGGAAGTCAACCGTGTCGTCGGCGTCAAGCCCAAGTCGGCCCTCAAGGCAGACTTCGACAAGGTCGCCAACTCGTAGGTGTCGGCATGAGCGATGACACGTTGTCTCTCAGTTCCGAAGCCCGGGCTCGCTTGGCGACACGGTTAGTACGCATCGAAGGCCAGGTCCGCGGCATCCAGCGCATGTTGGCAGACGGCCGTGATTGCACCGAGATCCTCACGCAGCTGAACGCCGTGAAAGCCGCGGTCTCGAGCGTGGGGACTGCCCTCGCCGAGGACTGCGCGCACGAGACGCTCTGTGACAGCGGCAACCAAACGACAGACGTTGACCGTGTCTTGGCGCTGTTGCGCGCCTCGCGCACCTAGACTGCCCACCACCCCCCGCAGCGCCTAGCGCTCTGCGGGGGGTTCTGTGTGTGCTGCGGCGCTGTCGTCTGCCCAGCTAATCTGATCGGCCAAGACACGATCGCTGAGTGCAGGGAACACGTCTGCCAGTACCCCGATCCACCAGTCGCGCAGCCGTGGGTAGACGACGCGCCGCGGGTGGGCAATCGCGCCGACGATCGCCTGCGCGACCGTCTCCGGGGGCATCCCCGGCAGCTGGCGCCGGCGGCGTTCGCCGGCAGTGCCCAAGCGTTGGGAAAAGAAGTCGGATGCCACCGTCCCCGGGCGGACGACCGTCACTGCGATGCTGTGGCGGTGCTCTTCGATGCGCAGCGCTTCGCAGATGCGCTCCAATGCTGCCTTGCTGGCGGCATAGCCGCCGTTGTAGGGCAACGCGTGCTGGCCGACGACTGACGTGACGACCACCACCTGCCCGCCGCCCTGGGCGCGCATGAGGGGCAACACCGCTTGGATGGGTAGCAGCGTACCGGCGACATTCACCCGCATGACCTGATGCAGGAGCTCAACGTCGAGATCGGCGATGGGGCTCGTCAATCCGATTCCCGCGTTGCAGACAAGTACATCGATGCGGCCATAGTGTGCGAGTGCAGTGGTGATGGCTGTTGTGACAGCGCCTGCATCGGTGACATCGAGGGGGATGGTGCAGTGCCGTTCCGGGTGGGGGAGTGCAGCGGCGACTGCTGCGAGGGCTCCCTCACGCCGTGCACACAGGATGACCGACGCACCTGCAGCAGCGAGTGCAGCGGCAGTGGCAGCGCCGATGCCGCTGCTGGCGCCGGTCACCAACACGACACGGTCGGCGAGGTGAAGGCGCGACATCAGCGAGCTCCTTTCAGTACGGCGCGGCGGGTCCAGCGTTCGCGACCCCACCCGTGTAAAAAACCACGACCGAGGGCGATCTGCGCGCTGCGCTGCTGCGGATCGGCGACGAGGATGACCGTGTGACAGTCATGCTCGGCCGCGTAGCGCAGCTGTGCATCGAGGAGCAGCCCACGCACCCCGCGGACGCGGCGTTGCGGTGCAACCCAGCCGTCGTGGCAGTAGGCAATACCGTCGTCGAGGTGGAGCGCTGTGCTCGCAATGATCCCATCGGGGTGGAGCAACGAGACGAACTGTATACCTGGTTGTTGTTCGTACGCCATTCGCAATGTCCAGAGCGGATCGGCCGGGATGTGGTCTGCGTGGAACCACTCGCTGCCCCAAACCAGATTCGCTGCTGCACGGGGCACCGGTTGGCGGGCAATGTCGTAGATCCAGACAACCGTGTGCGGCTGGGGCGAGAGTCCGGCTGCATGGAGGGCAATGGTGTCGGTGGTGGTGTGCAGGATGGGTGCCAGGTCGAGCGCGAGGGCTGCTCGTTGCGTCGGGTAGGCCGCCAGGATAACCGGCAGTGTATCGGCTTCGACAACGCCCCCGACATGGTTGTACGGGTAGTCAGGGCCACAGACAACGGTTGTCGCATCGGCATACGCGCAGACGAACGGAGCGACGGCGGTGTCGATTGTGCCGATCGCGGTGGCGACTGCTGCATCGAAGCGCGCCATAGCGACTTCGATGGCTCTGCGATCACGTTCCATCGGCGGTTCTCCGATACAGGTCGATGATTTGGGTCGTCGCGGCGCGGTGGCTGCGGGTCTGGGCGTACGCCCAGCCTGCGGCGGCGATGCGGGCACGGAGTGTAGGGTCATCAGCGAGGCGTGCCACCGCAGTCTGGAGCCCAGTCGGGTCATCGGGGTCGTAACTGAGGCAGTTTTCTTCGGGGCGTAGGGTGTCTCGCAACCCGCCGACATAGGGGGCGACCACCGCGAGGCCACAGGCCATCGCCTCGAGCGGAGCGAGCCCGAACGATTCGCTCTGCGAGGGAAAGACAAAGATGTCTGCGGCGTTATAGGCAGCGACAACGGCTTCCCCGCGCTGAATGCCCGTGAAGAGG
>JBJOJU010000421.1:0-3356 GCA_046046485.1 Chloroflexota bacterium
CAACATCGAAATGGCTGTCGAGCTGATCGTGCCCGTCGCTATCGAAGACGGTCTGCGCTTCGCCATCCGCGAAGGCGGCCGCACCGTCGGCGCCGGCGTCGTGTCGAAGATCACGGACTAAACACCCCGCGCGGTGGCACTGTGGCGACACGGTGCCACCGCGCGTCACCTACTGCGGGCCCGCCCGCGACGAGAGCGACAGATCATGACAGCTGCGAACAATAATTCTTCATCAGGCATCATGGCTTGGCTCGAAAACAGCCTCGCCGGGAAGTTTGTGAAAGAAACCCAGAGCGAACTCCGGAAGGTCACCTGGCCGACCCGCGAAGAAGCCACCCGGTTGACCGTGGTGGTCGTTGCATTGGCCGTGACGGCATCAGTCATCTTGTTCGCTGCAGACTCGCTCTTTGCATGGAGCCTGTTGCAGCTTCAGACGCTGGTGACACCGAAATAAATCTCGGCGAGAAAGCGGGGTAGCGATGACAGACGCACAACAATCGCCTTCGACGACGACAAACGCACCCGAAGACGAGATGCGCTGGTACGTCATTCAGACGTATGCCGGCTACGAAAACAAAGTCACCCGCAATTTGCTCAACCGGATTGCGCAGCGTGAAATGCAGCATCTCATTTCGGACGTCATCGTACCCACCGAAGACGAAATCGAAATCAAAAACGGCCAACGCCGTACCATCCAGCGCAAAGTCTACCCTGGCTATGTGCTCATACGTATGAAACTCACCGACGACACCTGGTATCTGGTACGCAATACCCCGGGTGTGTCGACTTTCGTGGGGAACGGCAATAAGCCCTCCCCGCTCGATGAACAAGAAGTACGCACCATCCTCCGCACGATGGAAGCGGACGAGCCAAAGGTACGGGTCACATATACCGTTGGCCAGACCGTCAAAATCATCGATGGGCCCTTCACCGACTTCGAAGGTGTGGTTGACTCCATCGACCAAGACCGCGGACGGGTGCGCGTACTGGTTTCATTTTTTGGTCGTGAAACCCGAGTCGATCTCGACTTCTTGCAGGTGACCAAAGGCGTCGAATAAGGAGCAGTTCCGTGGCTAAGAAAGTAACCGGCGTTATCAAGCTTCAGTTGCCCGCTGGTAAGGCAACCCCAGCACCCCCGGTCGGTCCGGCACTGGGTAGCTATGGTATCAACATCATGGCGTTCGTGAAGGAATACAACGAGAAGACCTCTTCGCAGTTGGGCAGCACCATCCCTGTCGAAATCACCGTCTACAGCGATCGCTCCTTCACCTTCGTCCTCAAGACCCCGCCCGCATCGGACTTGTTGCGCAAGGCAGCCAAGGTCGAGCGTGGTTCGGGCACCCCCAACCGCACGTCTGTCGGTTCGATTACCCGCAAGCAGTTGCGCGCACTCGCCGAACAGAAGATGACCGACCTGAACGCTGTCTCGGTCGAAGCCGCCGAAAACACCATCGCCGGCACCGCACGCAGCATGGGTATCAAGATCACCGAGTAATCGATATATGACGTGGGAGGGGCAACGCCCCGGTTGTACCACGTGGAGGACACAATGGCTAAGAAACACGGCAAGAAATATCTCGAAGCACTGAAGAAGGTCGACGAGAGCAAGCTGTATGCTCCAGCCGACGCTATCCGTTTGGTCAAGGAGACGTCGTACACCAAGTTCGACGGCTCGGTCGAGGTCCACCTGCGCCTCGGCATCGACCCCCGCCAAGCGGACCAGAATATCCGCTCGACCGTCGCCCTGCCCCACGGTACCGGCAAAACCGTCCGTGTGTTGGTCTTCGCGCAAGGTGATGCTGCTGCAGCAGCGCGCGAAGCCGGTGCAGATTTCGTCGGTGCTGACGAGTTGATCGCCCAGATCGACCGTGAGAATTTCTTCGATTTCGACATCGCGATTGCGACCACGGACATGATGGCCAAGGTCGGTCGTGTCGCGCGTAAGCTCGGACCCCGCGGCTTGATGCCCAACCCCAAGTCGGGCACCGTCGTCGCTGGCGACGACCTGGCCCGCACCATCAAGGAAGTGCGCGGCGGTCGTGTCGAGTTCCGCAATGACAAAACCGGTCTGTTGCATGTCGCCGTCGGCAAGGTCAGCTTCTCCGAAGCCCAGATCTCCGAAAACATCGCAGCCCTGATGGAGTCGGTCAAGGGTGTCAAGCCCTCGGCCATCAAAGGCACCTTCGTGCGCTCCGTCACGTTCACCAGCACCATGGGCCCTGGCATCCCCGTTGACCCGTCGGCCGCCCAGTCCATGAGCAACTAGTTTCTCCGCGCTCCTCGGTTTGCACGCATCCCGGGGAGCTGGTATACTACCCAACGGAACTTCATACGACCAGAGACAGTCGGCGCCGTCAGGCATAAGGGTTCGCCCACCGACCGAGGTAACCCCGATACACACAATGTACGGGTCACCGCGTCTCGTATGCGGTGACCCGTTTGGTTTTCTAAATCTCACACGGAAGGGGGTGAAACCATGCCAACACAACGCAAGATTGAATCCGTCGCCGAACTGACCGAGAAGATGTCGCGGATGCAGGCAGTCATTGTGGCCGACTACCGCGGTATCACCGTGGCCGAAATCACAAAACTGCGCAACAAGATCCGCCCGCTCGGTGGTGAGTTCGTCGTCGCCAAGAACACGTTGACCCTGATCTCTGCCAAAGCAACCGGCTACGCCGGGATCGAGCCCGCATTGCAGGGCCCGACCGCACTGTGCTTCGCCTACGGCGATGTCGCAGCTGTCGCAAAAGCAGTCAAGGAAGTCAACGCCGAAATCAAGAAGCTGTCGTTCCGTGGCGCTATGCTCGGGACGTTGTACATCGACGGTGCCGACGCACTCGATAAGGTCGCATCCGTGCCGACCCGACCCGAAGTCCTGTCGCAGATCGTCGGTGTTATCGCAGCCCCGCTCACCGGTGTTGTCGGGATCCTCGACAGCGTCGCAACGTGTGTCGTCTATGCTGTCCAAGGTCGTGCCGACAAACTCGGCGGCGACGACAAAGCAGCCTAGTCCGATACGTCTTTTTCGTCACCTACTGTATTGTTTATCCGCTTGAGGAGTACTACCGTGTCCGACAAAATCAACAACATTGTGAGCGCAATCGAAGAACTGAACGTTCTCGAACTGGTCGAGCTGAAGAAGACCATGGAAGACAAGTGGGGCGTGACCGCCGCCGCTCCCGTGATGATGGGCGCTCCGGTCGCCGCCGCCGGTGCTCCGGCCGCCGCTGCCGAAGAAAAGACCGAGTTCGACGTCATCCTCAAGGATGCCGGCGCAAACAAGATCAACGTCATCAAGGTCGTCCGCGAAATCACCAGCCTGGGCTTGAAGGAAGCCAAGGACCTGGTCGATG
>JBJOJU010000059.1:0-3473 GCA_046046485.1 Chloroflexota bacterium
CAGGATGGGCTAACGCCGCTCGGCTACACCCCGTTCGACACCGTCCGCTCGGAAGGCGACACACTCAATTACTACGCCTGGATCAACGGCGTCAGCATCGTGATCATCGGTGTGGTCGAAAACACCGCCGACTCCGGCGCCTACCTGCTCGTCCTCGAACTCCCCTGAGTCACCGACGCCGGCGCTCTGCGCGGCGCGGGCCGCTCTGGGGCGCCATGAAGCCTTCGTGGAACAACGACAGCCGTTGCGACGGGTACAACCCCCGCTCTCCGACGGCTGCCACTGCGACTGCGAGGCAGATCGTCGCGGGCAACGCCATCCCCACCCCGAACAACTCGATGGCCATCAAGACGCCGGCGATGGGCGTCTGCGCCGCTGCGGCAAAGACGGTCACGAAGCCCAGCGCAGCCATCACCGTCGGTGGCAACCCTGCGGCGATGCCCATCGTGGCACCGAGCGTCGCGCCGATGACGAAGAGCGGGGTCACCTCGCCCCCTTTGTAGCCGAATCCCAACGTCACCGCGGTGAAGAGCAATTTCGCTGCAAACGCCCAGGCGACCACCCCTGCTGGGGTGAAGGCCGCGTCGAGCAGGTCGAGGCTCAACCCGTTGTAGGTGTGCGTGCCGGCGAGGAGTGTCATCGCGATGACCACCACGCCACCGAGCGCGGTGCGGACGCGTGGGTCGGTCACCCAGCGGGTCGCCGTGCTGTCGATGAGGTGGGTCAGTTCGATGAAGACCACCGCGACCAACGCAAACACCACACCGGCGGCGACCAACCAGCCCACATTGGCGACGCTCATCCCCATGCGGTCGGTGACGGCGTAGGTCGCATGGCCGATGCCGCACAGACGCACCGTGGCGTCGCCGACGAGTGCCGCCAGCAGACAGGGGAGGAGCGCCCGACTGCGGACGGTGCCGGCGGCGAGGACTTCCATCCCAAAGACCGTGCCGGCCAACGGCGTCCCGAACACCGCGGCGAAGCCGGCACTGAGCGACGCCATCAAGACGACGCGGGCGTCGCGGGTATCGAGGCGGGCCGCGCGGATGAGCGCCCCTGCCAGACTGCCCGCCATTTGCACCGCGGTGCCTTCACGGCCAGCCGAACCACCGCACAGATGCGTCAAGACGGTACCCGTCAACACCAGCGGGAACATGCGCAACGGCACGCGGTTGGTCTCGGGATCGTGGACCGCATCGATCACCAGGTTATTGCCGGCACCGGCGCGCGCCCCTGCCCAGTGGTACGCCCAGGCCACGGCCGCACCCACCAACGGCAACCCCCACAACAACACGGGGTACTGGACCCAGGCGGTGCCCGCCTGCGCCAGCAGCCAGAGAAACAGCGCCGCTGCCAGGCCGGCACCGAGCCCGACGAGCGCGGCGAAAAAGAGCACGTGGAGGGTAGGCAGATATCCGGCGGACGCGGGGTGGTTTGCGTCTGTGGTGGTCATATGCGACCTTTCGCGACACGCAGCGAAAACAAAACCGGAGCAGGTTGCCCTGCTCCGGTCAGTAGACGTGTGAGATTACTTGGTTTCGCGGTAGAGCACGTGCTTGCGCAACGTGGGGTCATAGCGACGAAGCTCGAGACGATTGGTGTCGTTCTTGCGGTTCTTCATCGTGGTATAGGTATGGGCACTTTCGGTGCTGCGGAGCTTGATGATGATGCGATTGCCTTTTTTGCTGGCCATGATGTCCTCGTTCTGCGTACGTCTATCTCGAAATAGTATAGCAGGAAACATCACGCCTCGCAAACGGCGCAGCGCGGGCAGAACAGACGACGAAATGGCATATGCTATACTACAGCGACATTCTGCAGCAGAGTTCATCATGACCAACCACGTGATCCCATTCTCTGGCAGCGATCTCCCCAACGATGCCATCATCAACACCTGCGTCCACTGCGGGTTGTGTTTATCGTCGTGCCCGACCTACCGCGAGACCGGGCTCGAGCAGTTTTCGCCCCGTGGCCGCATTTATCTGATGAAAGCCGTCGCCGACGGGCGCATCGGCATGGATTCGACCGTCTTCCAAGAGCAGATGAGTGCCTGCCTCAACTGCCGCGCCTGCGAAGCGGTCTGCCCGAGCGGGGTGCAATACGGTGCGATTCTCGAAGCGTCGCGTACGCAGATCCACAACGCCAAGGTCGCCGGCACGCTGCCACCCTACCCCGCGAGCACGACGGCGATCCGGTCGGTGGTTTTCGGGCGCTTGTTCACCGACATGGCGTGGTTCCGTGGGTTTTCGCGGTTGCTGTGGCTCTATCAGCGTAGCGGGTTGCAGTGGCTCGCCCGCACGACAGGGATCCTGAAACTCCTCAAGCTCGACGCCCAAGAGGCGATTTTGCCCCCGGTCAATGATACGTTTCTCGTGCCGCGCGACCAGGTCTACCCGGCGATCGGCAGCGAACGCGCCCGGGTCGCATTGCTCAGCGGCTGTATTATGTCGACCGTCTTCCAGCACGTGCACAGCGCGACCATCCGCGTCTTGCAGCGCAACGGGGTCACGGTGGTCGTCCCACGAGAGCAGGGGTGTTGTGGTGCGCTGCACGCCCACGGCGGCGAGCTCCCCACTGCCCGGACCCTAGCCCAGCAGAACATCGCGGCCTTCGGCAGCGGCTACGACGCCGTCATCGTCAACGCCGCCGGGTGTGGCTCGACCCTCAAAGAATACGGTCACCTGCTCCACGACGACGCCCAATGGGCCGAGCGTGCGGCGGCGTTCAGCGCCACGGTGCGCGACATCAGCGAATACCTGGCAGCGCTCGACATCGACGCCAGCCAGTTGCAGCCGGTCGACCTGACGGTGACCTACCAGGAGCCGTGCCACCTAGCACACGCCCAGCGTATCACGGCGCAGCCGCGGGCACTGCTCAAGAAAATCCCTGGTCTGACATTGGTCGAAATGGCAGAATCGTCGCTGTGTTGCGGATCGGCCGGTATCTACAACGTGACCGAACCCGAGATGGCCGCGCAATTGGGCAACCGCAAAATCACCAATGCCCTGCGCACCAACGCCACGGTCATCGTGACGGCCAATCCCGGCTGCCACATGCAGCTCGCCGGCGGGTTACGCAGTGCCGGCTCGGATGTGCAGGTGTTGCACATCGCCGAGGTACTCGACCGGGCATATCGTGGGGCGCGTGCATGAGTGAGCGCCGGTACCGGGTGTTGATGATCGCGCCGACGAGTTTCTTTTCTGACTACGGCTGCCACATCCGCATTGCCCAAGAAGCCCAGGAGCTGCAACGGCGCGGCCACACGGTGCGTATCGCCACTTACCACAACGGCGACCCGGTCGAGGGGCTCGACGTGGTGCGCTCATGGGACGTGCCCTGGATCAAGCGGACCCTGGTGGGCTCGTCGCGCCACAAACTCTACCTCGACGTCGCATTATCGTGGCGGGCATTGGCCGCTGCAATCGCCTTCAAACCCGACATTATCCATGCGCATTTGCACGAGGGTGGGTTAA
>JBJOJU010000106.1:0-3013 GCA_046046485.1 Chloroflexota bacterium
TGTCTGAACATTTTGACGGCCTGTTGCAGTGGCGTTGTATTGGTCCGTTCCGTGGTGGGCGTGTGGTGACGGTGGCCGGCGACCCGAAGGACAACAATGTCTTTTACTTCGGCGCCTGTGCCGGTGGTGTCTGGAAGACCACGGATGCAGGGCAGTATTGGTTCAACGTCTCGGACGGGTTTTTCAAGACGTCGTCGGTCGGTGCAGTCGCGGTGTCAGAGTCCGACCCCAATGTGGTCTGGGCCGGCATGGGCGAAGCCACCATCCGCATCGACGTTTCGCACGGCGACGGCGTCTATCGTTCGACCGATGCCGGTGCGACCTGGAAGCACATGGGGCTCGCCGACACGCGGCACATCGCCAAAGTGCGCATCCACCCCACCAACCCCAACATCGTCTGGGTGGCTGCGTTCGGTCATGCGTTCGGCCCCAACAGCGAACGCGGCGTCTACAAGACCACCGACGGCGGCGAGACGTGGAAAAAAGTCCTCTATCGCGATGAAAACTCGGGTGCCATCGACCTGACCGTCGATGCCAGCAACCCACGCATTTTGTATGCCACCACCTGGGAAGCCCACCGCAAATTCTGGGAAATCTCGAGCGGCGGTGCCGGTTCGGCCGTCTATCGGTCGAAGGACGGCGGCGACACCTGGGAAGACATCAGCAGCAAGCCGGGTTTGCCGACGGGCACCCTGGGCAAGATGGGCATCACCGCTTCGCCGGCGCAGCCGGGTCGCGTGTGGTGCTTGATCCAGCATGCAGATGCTGCAGGTATGTACCGCTCCGACGACTACGGCGAGACCTGGCAACACGTCGCTGCCAACGACCTGCTGATTTCGCGCGCCTGGTACTACACCCACGTGCACGCCGACACGCAGGACGCCGACACGGTGTATGTGAATTGTTTGGCGCTGTGGAAGTCGACCGATGCCGGTGCCACCTACACCCAGATCGACACACCCCACGGCGACAACCACGATTTGTGGATTTCGCCGGTGTACAACAAGCGCATGATCCAGGGCAACGACGGCGGTGCGAATATTTCGTTCAACACCGGTGCCACCTGGACCAGCATCTACAACCAGCCGACCTCGCAGTACTACCACATCGGCGTCGACAACCGCACGCCGTATCGGGTCTACGGTACTCAGCAGGACAACTCGTCGTTGGCAGTCCCCAGCCGATCGCCCAGCACGTCGATCCCCTGGAGCCACGTGGTCATCGCCGGTACCGGCGAATCGGGTTATATCACGGTCGACCCCAAAGACGACAACATCGTCTATGTCGGTGCAATCGGGTCGTCGTCGGGCGGCGGTAATTGTCTGCAGCGGTACGACGAACGCACCAAGCAGATCCGCTTGGTGACGACGTGGCCCGAGTCGATGACCGGCGAAGGTGCGGTGAAGCACAAGTATCGCTTTGCCTGGACCTACCCCATCGTCTTTTCACCTCACGACCCCAACACGCTCTACTGCGCCGGGAACATCGTCTTCAAGACGACCGACGAAGGCCAGAGCTGGACACCGATCAGCCCCGATTTGACCCGCAACGACCCGACCAAACTGCAGCCCACCGGCGGCCCCATCGACCGTGACTCGGTCGGTGCCGAAGTCTACTGCACGGTCTTTTCGTTCACAGAATCACCCCACCGTGCCGGCGAACTGTGGGCGGGCTCGGACGACGGGCTCATCCATGTGTCGCGTGACCACGGCAAATCGTGGACCAACGTGACGCCGAAAGACCTGCCCGAATGGGCGATGGTGACGTCGATCGAGGTCTCGAGCCACGACGCCAACACCATCACCTTCTCGGCAGCGCGCCACAAGCTCGACGACTACGCACCGTACATCTATCGCTCGACCGACAGCGGCAAGACCTGGAAGCGCTGCAACAGCGGCATCGGCGCGGATCATTTTGTCCGCATCGTCCGCGAAGACACGGTGCGCAAAGACTTGTTGTTTGCCGGCACCGAGACGAACCTGTATGTGTCGTTCGACGGCGGCGCGGCATGGGAGCTCTTCCAGCTCAACCTGCCGGTCTGCCCGATCTATGACCTGATCATCAAGAACGGCGATCTGGTCGCTGGCACGCATGGCCGTGCCATGTGGATCCTCGACGACATCACCCCCCTGCGCCAGTACGACGCGAACATCCAGGCTGCCAAGGCACACCTGTTTGCTCCGCGCCCGAGCGAGCGCATCTTGGCGGCGTTGTTCGAAGACGAAGACGGCGCCGGTGCCCCGGGTAAGAACTACATGGCGGGTCTGGGCGATGTCTGTGCCCACACCGCACGTGTCAACGACGAAGGTTTCGTCGAGCGCACCTTCCTCGATTCGGGTGTCAACCCGCCGCGTGGCGCGATCGTGACCTACTGGTTGGCAGAAGAGCCCAAGGAACCGATCCACCTGGCCTTCTACGACGCGCAAGGCACGCTCATCAACGAGTACTACAGTCGCCCGGCCGGCACCAAGGTCGTCAAGTCGGAAGACAAGCATGACTTGCCCCGGGCCCGTGCCAAGAAGGGCTGGAACCGCTTCATCTGGGACATGCGCGTCAAACCGCTGGCCAAGATCATCGGCAACGACCCGGTCGCCGGCGCCGTCATCTACGGCCCCAAGGTGACCCCGGGCAGCTACACCATCAAGCTGACCGTCAACGGCCAGACATTGACGCAGCCCTTGACCATCGTCGCCGATGCGTTCAGCGATGCACCGCAGGCTGACCTCGACGCGCAGTACAAGATGCTCATGCAGATCTACAACCGGATGGGTGACACGATCGCCGCCATCAACCAGATGCGCGACCTGCGTGCCCAGCTGGACGGTATGCAGAAGCGCTTGGCACGCAATCCGCAGCATGCAGCCCTGGCTGCCGAGGCAGCGGCACTGCGCGACAAGGTGCTCGAGCTCGAGAAACAACTCCAGGTACCTGACCTCAAGCCGGGCTGGCCTGGCACGATGAACCACGGCACCAAGTTGTTGGCCAAGCTGTCGGGTATCACCGATGCGGTGTC
>JBJOJU010000123.1:0-6362 GCA_046046485.1 Chloroflexota bacterium
TCTGCCAAATCGACCATCTGTTCGGGGGTCGGGTGTTCCTGGGTGACCCGTTGGACATCCTGGACCAGGTCTTCGAACAGCCGGCGCAACCGGTAGAACGTCAACCGTTCGGGGTCAATCGTGGCCGCCGGGTGCACCGCACGGTAGACCTCCCAGATCGATTCCCAGCGCTCGTCGTCGACCCAGAACATCAGATCGTGTTCGGGCGGCGCGATTTTCATCCCCTCCCAATCGATGAGCAGCGGGACATCGTCGGCGATGACGACGTTGTACCCATGGATATCGGTGTGACAGACCACCAGCGGATGGTGACGCGCACGGAGCTCGCCAGCGAGCTGCAAAAACTGGGCGTACCGTTCGCTGAGTGTGGACAGCAATGGTGCAATCAGCGCGGTCAGGGGGTGCCCTGGGTGCGCCGCTTCCTGCAACGCAGGCACCACATCGTCGACCCACACCGCCGAGAAATCCTCGACCGGTACCGACGACAGCCCTGGCAGCGTGGTGTCGACGGCATGGATCCGCGCCACCGTCGTCACCAGGGCCGTCAGCTGCGGTGCAGTGAGTGGTGTTTCGCGGGGGGTGATTCCGTCGATGTACGGGAACACGACGCTCGTGTAGGGGCCGCTGCGCACCAGTAGGCCGGGCAGTGGGGCAACGATCCGCCCGGCAACCGCGGGCACCGTGGCGAGGGTCTGTGTGGCCGTCGTGATCGCAGCCAGTGTGGGCATGATCATCGCGGTGATCGGACGGGCGTCGTCGTAGGTTTTGGTGAAGACGGCGCTGCCGTCTACCAGATCGACACGGTGGACATAGGCCACATAGCCCTGTTGGAGTGGCACAGGTTCACGCAGCGGGGTAATGCCGTAGGCGGCACAGACAGCGGTCAAGTGTGCGGCGAGGGTGGTCATCGAGGTGCCTCCGGACGGCGCATTCGCGTGTAGCGTGGCACAAAGCCCATCCGCCGCCAGAATGCAGCGCCCGCGGTGTTCCAGTCAAGGACGTCGATATCCAGCGCGGCTGCCCCCAGTGTGTCACAGAGCGCGTCGAACGCTGCTCGCCCGTACCCACGGCCACGGTATGCTTCGACGATGAAAAAGTGACGGAGATACCGGGGCGTACTGCTCATATCGACCAGGCAATAGCCGACCACCATGTCTTCGACGCGAAACAGCCAGGCCGCATAATTGCCCTCGAGAAACCCGCGCATCCGATCGACCAGTGCATCGTAGTGCATCGTGTTGTCGGAGCGCTCGGCGAGAATGAGCCCACGGTTGAGGAGCGCCAACGTCCCACATTCAGCGACCGTCGCGGTATCGAGTCTGACCAGCCCCATCGCGTTTTCCTTTGGTGCAGGCGCGCCTGTGCGCCTCCGTCCACCCAGCCGGAGAATGGATATCAGACTCTCCGCGTCACCCGCCAACCGGCACCACATCGCCGTAGCGCCGCTGGTACCACATCTTGCTGAGTTGGGTCAGCGGAATATACGCCAGCAGCAGCAACAGATTGATGACCCAGAACTGCCACGGCAACGCTACAAACCCGAGTGCGTCTGCAAAGGGCGAAACGGTTAACCAACCAGCAATCGCCAAGATGCCTAGCGACGACAGGGTCAACGGCCAACTCGCCATGCTCTGGAGAAATGGGATTTTGTCGGTGCGGATGACGTGGATGACGAGCGTCTGCGAAAAAATCGACTCGATGAACCAGGCAGTCTGGAAGAACGTCGGGTTCTCGCCCGCCCCGAAACCGTACCACAGGATCGCAAACGTGATGATGTCGAACAGGGTACTCATCGGCCCGACCATCAGGATGTACTGCTGGAGTTTCCCCAGCTCCCAGCGGCGCGGTCGGGCGACCCACTCGGGGTCAACACGGTCGGTCGGAATCGCCGTCTGCGAGATATCGTACAGCAGATTATTGAGCAGAATCTGGATCGGGGTCATGGGTACAAACGGCAGCAGTGCACTCGCACCGAGCATCGAAAACATATTCCCGAAATTGGAACTCGCTGCCATGCGGATGTATTTGATGATATTGCCGAATACCTGACGCCCTTGGCGGACTCCCTGCTCCAACACACCCAAGTCCTGCTCGAGGAGGATCAAATCCGATGACTCTTTGGCGATGTCCGCCGCACTGTCGACCGAGATGCCCACATCTGCGGCTTTGAGTGCCGGCGCGTCGTTGATGCCGTCCCCCAGAAAGCCCACCGTGTGCCCGTGAAACTGCAAGGCGCGGATGATGCGCTCTTTCTGATCCGGGGTCAACTTGGCGAACACCGTCACCCCGACGACTGCCTGCTGCAGCGTCGCCGCGTCCATGGCGGCGACGTCGGTACCGCTCAGCACACGCTCGACCGGCAGGCCCACTTGGCCGCAGACGGCGCGCGCAATCGCCGGCGTGTCGCCCGTCAGGATTTTCACATCGATGTGCAGTCCAGCCAACGCCGCCAGGGCTGCAGGGGTCGTTTCTTTGGGCGGGTCGCGGAACAACAAGAACCCCAACAAGAGTAGGTCAGCCTCATCGGCCACCGTGAAGTCGCTCCCCGCCTCGCGCCGGAGTGCCTTGTGCGCGACCGCCATGACGCGCGACCCAGCGGCGCTCTGGGCATCGACCCACGCCGTGACGGTCGCCGAGAGGGCATTCGTCAGAGGTTGCTGCCCGGTTGCTGTGACGATTGCCGTGCAGCAGGCGAGGGTCTCGTCGACTGCACCTTTGCAGATGAGCCAACGCTCGTCGGCGATGTCGACCACCACCGACAGACGCCGGCGGTCGAAGTCAAAGGGGACTTCGTCGACGACCGTGACACCGGCCTGCCACGGTTCGCCGTCACTCCCGACATACGTACACACCGCCTCGTCGAGGGCATTCTGTAAGCCCGACTGCAGCGCACTGTTGCGGTAGGCTGCCCGGAGCAGGGTCGTCGTGTCACTGCCGTCCCACGGCGCGACCGCGTGGAGCACGATCGTCCCCGCCGTCAGCGTCCCGGTCTTGTCGGTACAGAGCACATCCATCGCGCCGAAATTTTGGAGCGCATTGAGCCGTTTCACGATGACCCGGCGCTTGGCGAGCTCTTGCGCACCACGGGAGAGATTCACCGAAACGATCATGGGCAGCATCTCGGGCGTCAGCCCGACGGCGACGGCACTGGCGAACAAAAACGCCCCCCACCAATCGGCGGTGGTATACCAGTTCACCACGAACACAATGGGCACCATCACGACGATAAAGCGGATCATCAACCACGTGAAGCCATCGATGCCCCGGTCGAAACTCGATGCTTCGCGGGTCGCGACCACCGACGCCGCCAACTGCCCGAAAAACGTCTGCCCACCGGTGCGAATGACCATCGCCGTCGCCCGACCGCTGCGCACATACGACCCGAAAAACGCCAGACACCCGATGTCGAACGGCGCAGTGTCACTGGCGACGAGGGTCGTTGCGTCTTTGGCGACCGGCAACGCCTCGCCGGTCAACGTCGATTGATTCACATAGAAATCGGTGCTCTCGAGGATGCGCACATCGGCGGGTATCATGTCGCCCGCGCCGAGCGTGACCACATCACCCGGCACCAGGCGCTGGACCGGGAGGGTCAGGAGCTGCCCGTCGCGCCAGACCCGCGCGCGTTGGCTGACGAGCGCCCGCAGTTTTTCGGCGGATGCATCGGCACGCAGCTCCTGGAAGAACCGCAGCACGACACCCAACACGATCATCGCGACGATGACGACCGTCGCGCGCTGATCGCCCGTCAGATACGAGACCACCGCCAGCCCGCCCAGGAGCAGGACCAGCGGGTTAATCAGATTGCTCCAGAGCCGTTTGCCATACGACAGACGTTCGCCGTGGGCAACGTCATTGGGGCCGTACTGCACGAGCCGTGCCGCGGCGTCGTCCATGCGTAGCCCGCCCACCGAACTGCCCAGTGATTGGGCGAGTGCGGCAGGCGGGAGTTGGGCAATAGTGCGGATTTCGTCGGTCACAGCTACCCCACGCGTGTGAGCAAGACCACGCTCTCGATGTGTGCCGTCTGGGGGAAGCAGTCGACACAGTGCACCGACTGGACCGTATACCCCTCGGCGGTCAACAACCCGACGTCGCGGGCGAGGGTGCCGGGGTGGCACGACACATAGGCGATTTTGGTCGGCTTGAAGCGCAACAACGACTGGATGACCGCCGGGTGGCAGCCTTTGCGCGGCGGATCGAGCACCACGGCGTCTGCATGATGGACATGCATGATGCCCTTTTCGACCGACTCGTTGTACCACTCGACGTTCTCGAGCTTGTTGTTCCAGGCATTGGTCTGGCCGTTCTCGACCGCCGGCGTGTACTCTTCGATGCCGATGACCCGGTCACTCACCCGAGCCAGTGGCAGCGTGAAGGTACCCGCACCGCAGTAGGCGTCGATGATGCGCTGGCCCGTCGTGTCGCCCAGTTCGTCGAGGACGGTGTCGCACAGCGCCTGTGCAGCCCCCAACGACACCTGAAAGAACGTCGTCGCGCGCAGATCGAGCGTGATGCCCATGTGGCGCTCTTTGATCGTTTCGGCGCCTTCGAAGCCGCCCCACGGCATCTGCACACCCACCACGCGCGGGCAGAGCTCGATCCATGCAGCCTTGAGAGCAATGGCGACGCGGTTGGGCAGCTCGATGAAGGCAGCCACGATTTCGCCGGTCGTCTCACTCAGACGCAAGACCACGCTCCAGTGGTGACGCGCCTCTGGCGGATGCAGCTTGAGGGCTTCACGCAGGGCTGCGACGGCTTCTTGCAGCGCCGGCTGGAGCAACGGGTCGTCGAGGATCTCGGTGACGTGCGCACTGCCGTCGGCGCGGTACCCGAGGTACGCACCGTAGCCGTGCAGCCGCGCGTTGTTGCGGTAGTGCCAGGGCTGCGAGCCAGTGACGGCTTCGATCTCGGGCAGGCCCTGGATTTTGCCCAGGTGCGACAACTGGTCGCGCAGGATATCCATTTTGTAGCGGGTCTGGGCGGCGTGGTCGATGTGCTGCCACTCCATGTGCGGCGCACCGGGGACCTTGGGAGCGACCCGGTCGGGCGACGGAGTGACCACATTGGTGACCACGGCACGCACATATGTCGGCGTCACATGCGTCACCTGGATTTCGACGACTTCGCCCGGGAGTGCCCCCGTCACGAAACACGCGCGACCATCGATGCGTGCGACCGCATCCCCACCTTGTGCCATCCCAGTGGGAGTGACGGTATACACAGCACCTTTTTGCATTACAACCTCATATATCACCGGCGTGCGCAAAACCGCACACCCGTACGAACGATTCATCTGGGGATTGTACCACCCACAGCACCGGAGGCTTAATTGTTTTCTATGGCGTCTCGATGCGGCGCAGCGCCGTCTGGATGGTGATGAGATCCATGAAACTCTGCTCGAGCATCGCATCGGAGCCATAATTGAGCACCACTGTCGTCTCCGACAACGGCTCATACCAACAGTGCACCCCCAGCACGCCGAGATGGCCGAGCGTCTCGGGCAGAAAGTCGAGTGACCAGTGGAACTCACCATAGCGCACTGCCATCATGCCCACGCCGTAGTACAACCCGGTCAGGAACTGCTGGCGCATGGTACTCATGCGCAGGTACGCAGCCTTGTCGACCAACTGGTAGGTGTGCAGCGCCGTCGAAAACCGCACCAGGTCGTCGAGCGTCGTCACCACCCCACCGCCGGCCCAATCGGCACTGACACTGGCGGCGTTTCGCAGATTCACCCCGTTGATCCAGATATCGGCGATGGGGAGTGGCGCGGGGTTGCGGGGCAGCGAGCGTGTGGGCAAGAAGGTGTCGTCCATCTGCAGCGGTTGAAAAATCCGATCGTGCAGCACCTGGTGAAAGGGCTTGCGTTCAATTTTTTCGACCAACAGTCCCAACAACACATAGCCGGTATCGGAATAATGGAACTGCCGACCCGGTGTCCCCACCGCCTGCTGACGCTCACGGGTCACCGCCACCAACGCCTCGGGGCTCCAGACGGTTTCCGGGTGCTCGACGATGTCTTGCTCGACGGTCAGCCCGCTACTGACCGGGTCGGCATAGTAGTCTGCGACACCGGCAGTGTGCTCGAGGAGTTGGCTGATGGTCACATCGCCTTGGTAGTCGACCCCGTCGACCACGAACAACCCCGCGAGGAGCTCGGCAGGCAGGTACTGGGCGATTGGGTCGGAGATCGCGAGTTTTTCCTCGGCTTGCAGCTGCATGACGGTCACCGCGGTGAAGAGCTTGCCCACACTCGCTGCATGGAACGGCTGCGCGTCGGTCAACTGCTGTACCCCGTCGGCGTGGTAGGCACCGACCGCATAGGAGTCGTCGACGCCGTATTTCTTGGAAATAATCCG